>CAYQRR010000174.1:0-5822 GCA_964419635.1 uncultured Chitinophaga sp.
ATTCCGAAGACCCGGGCTCTTATCTTGATGGGGGCAACCTGGGCTGGGTAGCTCGCGGTGAAATGGTGCCCGCTTTTGAAGCCGTTATTTTCAAGATTAAAGAAAACGAAGTGAGCGAAGTGTTTGAAAGTGACTTTGGTTTTCACATTGCGCTGGTAAGCGAAAGACGGGGAGATAAAGTAAAGGCCTCGCACATTTTGGTGAAACCCAAAATTTTGAAGTCGGATATGGCGATGGTGAAAGAAACTATGGATAGCCTGCAACATCAGTTGGTGGTGGATTCCATTAGCTGGCGCGAAGCCGTGAATATTTACAGCGAAGATGAAATGACCAAAAGCGTGGGAGGGGCCATGACCAACACTAAAACAGGCACTACCTTTTTTGAAAAAGCAGATATAGACGGCACGCTCATTTTCACTATTGACCGCATGCAGGTGGGCGAAGAAAGCGAAGTACTTCCCTTTGCGGCACAGGCTCCCACCGGTGAAATGAAACAAGGCTATCGGATTATATTGCTGAAAAGCGAAACCAAACCACACAAAGCCAACCTGAACGAAGATTACTCTAAAATACAGACAGCAGCCAAAGCCGAAAAGCAGCAAAAGATAATGGAAGAGTGGTTGCTGCAACACAAAGGCAAAAACTTTGTGAAGATTGACGAGAGCATGAACTACTGCCCGCAGACCAAAGTTTGGCTCACCAATTAAAACCCATTGGCCGCATCATTCCTTTCATTATTTTGAAACACCATGCGGAAAAAGTTTGCGACCAATCTTCTTTTTCTTGTGGCAGTGAATCTGCTCATAAAACCCTATTGGATTTTTGCCATCGATAGGGTGGTGCAAAACAAGGTGGGCCCCGAAACCTACGGCACCTATTTTGCGGTGTTCAATGTATCTTACATTTTTTCGATTCTGCTCGACTTTGGCATCAATAACTTTAACAACCGCGCCATTAGCCGAAATAATAAACGGCTGGGCGAGTATGTACTCAACCTGATGCTGCTGAAGCTTTTGCTGAGTGTGGGCTATTTTGCCCTCACTTTAGGATATGCGCTGGCCACCGGCCTGAACGAACTGCAACTACAGATGCTTTTGTTTTTAGCGCTCAATCAACTGTTGCTATCGGCTATTTTGTATTTCAGGAGCAACATAGCCGCCTTGCAGTTGTTCAAAACAGATGCCTTTATATCCGTGTTAGACCGGCTGCTTACCATCGTATTTTGTTCGGCATTGATGTATATGCCCTTCTTTGCAGAGTCGTTCAACATTCTGTGGTTTATCTATGCGCAAACTCTGGCACTGGCGCTTACTGCTGCGGTGGGTCTGGTAGTGGTGGCCGGCAAAACGGTGATTCAAACCCGCCTGTGGCCGCTTAAATTTTCGCGCTCTATTCTCTTCAAGAGCATGCCCTTTGCCGTACTGGCGCTGCTGACGAGTGTGTATTCGCGAGTAGATGTAGTGCTGCTGGAGCGACTGATACCCGATGGGCAATGGCAAGCCGGTATTTATGCGGCATCGTTTCGCTTGCTGGATGCGGTAAACATGTTTGGCTATCTTTTTTCGGTGCTGCTGTTCCCGTTGTTTGCCTCTATGATTCGCAAGCGCGAAAACACCACGCACCTGGTGCACTTCAGTGCTCACTCCATGTTTGTGTTTTCTTTTATCTGTGCAGTGTTGTGCTATTTTTTCAGCCTCGACATTATGCAATTGCTTTATGCGCAGGCCGATGAAAACTGGGCCCGGATTTTTGGCTTGCTGATGTGGTCGTTTGTGCCCATGAGCAGCGTATATGTTTTTGGTACCTTGCTCACCGCCAATGGCAACATGAAATGGTTGATACAGATAGCAACCGTGGGCGTGGTGCTTAATCTGCTGCTGAATTACTGGCTCATCCCCACACAGGGAGCATTGGGCTGTGCGGTGGCTGCACTGGTGACACAACTGCTGGTGGCCGCGCTGCATTTGCTGGCGGCCCGCGCAAAGTTTGGATTGCAGGCAGACCGCAGTACTTGGCTGCAACTGGCCGGCTTCGGTACGCTAAGCGTGGTAGCTACGTTTGCCATCCGGCTGCTACCACTACCCTGGGCGGGGCTCCTCGCCTTATCGGCACTATGCAGTGTGGCACTGGCTTATTTCTTCGGTTTGTTGCCGGTGCAGGAATTGCTGAAAATGGCACAGCGCAGCGAACGATAATTTTTCTTCGCCACTCCGTTTATATTCGCCACTCAAGAAAATTGTATGCAAGCGATTATTCCCGTGGCTGGTGCCGGCACCAGATTGCGCCCCCTTACCTACACACAACCCAAAGTTTTGATTTCGGTGGCGGGCAAGCCCATCCTCAGTTTTATCATTGACGAGTTGCAGCAAAACGGAATCAACGATTTCATTTTTGTGATTGGCTACCTGGGCGAAAAGATTAAGGAGTTTGTAGAAAAAAACTATCCCGACCTGAACGCCCGATTTGTGCAACAGGATAAGCGCGAAGGTCTGGGCCATGCCATCTGGTGTGCCCGCGAAGAAATTGACCTGAACGATGACCTGGTGATTCATTTAGGCGATACCATTATTGATTATGACATTCAAAAAATAATTGCTGAACAATATTCTACCCTGGTGGTGAAAAAGGTGGAGGACCCGCGCGCCTTTGGTGTGGCAGAAATAGACAAGAATGGATTTATAAAACAGGTGGTGGAGAAACCCGCCATCCCCAAGAGCAATATGGCTCTGGTTGGTTTTTATTTTATCCGCGAAACAGCCAAACTGTTTGAAGCGCTGGAATACAATATTCAAAACAACATCCGCAACAACAACGAGTTTTACCTGACTGATGCGCTGCAAAAAATGATACGCGATGGAGTGCAGATGAAAGGCCACAAAATTGAAAGCTGGTATGATGTAGGCAAAAAGGATATACTGCTGGAGACCAATTGCATTTTGCTGAAAAAGCTGGGCGACAAAGCCGGCAACCGCGGCATCAGCAGCAACTCTATCATCGTGCCACCGGTGCAGATAGCCCCGGGCGCACGCATTATCAATTCCATTATCGGCCCCAATGTGTCGGTAGGCGAAAACACCGAAATCAACTATTCCATTATCAAGAATTCTATCATTGGCTCGTTTAGCAAGGTAGAAAATGTGGTGCTGCACAGTTCGCTTATCGGCAGCGATTCCATTATCAGCGGCCTCAGCCAAAGCCTGAACATTGGCGACAATACCGAGATTGATTTAAGGGGTGAAAAGACCAGTTAGTCAAAAAGCGGCAGCAGACAGCTGTTGTGAGCCGCGGCACTATGCTGTGGCCCATGATGAAGATTAAACCGGGGACTTTCATTACATGTAGCGTCCACTCGGGCTTCGTTTAGCAATTAAAAGAGCGGGGCTTTTGCCCAAGACTACTGCGTCCGGAGTTACGGAGGAGGAGAGTAACAGCCCGGACATCATCTTGTTTTTTAGTAGGATGATGCAGTAAACTACTCCTTTTACTTCGCAAAAAAGTAGCTTTACTTACAAAAACAATACCTTTACTTCACTTTTAGCTACTTTCACTTCATAAAATACTACGTTTACTTCGTTTTATACTAGCTTCACTGAGAAGAAAACAACGTTTACTTGATAAAAAACGAGCTTTACTGCGTAAAAAACTACGTTTATGTCACTTTTAAGAACATTATAAAGGTCCGGAATAGGCTGAAAAGCGCGAAAAGGGTGGGTTTTTTGGCTTTTGTGGCATAGTAGTGGCAAATCAAATTTACAATGCGAGTACAGCAGACGTTGAAAAACCTTGTTCAGGATTTATAATGTGCGCCTTTCAACTTTTACATCTTAGAACGTAAAGAAAGGAGTGACCATTAACTTGCAAAAAATGCCTTCCTTGCCCACCTCTCAAACACATTATCCATCCGTTTTTGTTACTTCGTTTTTTCAAACACCCATATTCGCTTTAATATGAACCGTATTTGTTCGCTTTTCGACATCCAATACCCCATCATTCAAGCCGGCATGATTTGGTGCAGCGGTTGGGAACTGGCAGCAGCCGTAAGCAATGCAGGAGGCCTGGGCATTATTGGTGCGGGCAGCATGTATCCGGAGGTGCTGCGCGATAACATCAAAAAATGCAAAGCAGCCACCAACAAGCCGTTCGCGGTAAATGTGCCTTTGCTGTATCCCGATTTGGACCAACACATAGCCGCCATTATTGAAGGCGGTGTAAAGATTGTATTCACCAGTGCCGGCAATCCCAAAACATGGACTAAGCACTTTCACGACCACGGCATAAAAGTGGTGCATGTGGTATCCTCCTCCAAGTTTGCCAAAAAAGTGGAAGATGCCGGTTGCGATGCAGTAGTGTGCGAAGGCTTTGAGGCCGGAGGCCACAATGGCCGCGAAGAAACCACCTCGCTGGTGCTTATACCGCAGGTGCGCGCAGCCACTTCTCTGCCACTGATTGCAGCGGGCGGCATTGCCACCGGCAAAGCGATGCTGGCCGCCATGGTGCTGGGCGCAGAAGGGGTGCAGATAGGCACCCGTTTTGTGGCCACGAACGAGTCATCGGCACATATTCATTTTAAAAATGCCGTTACTTCGCTGGAAGAAGGCGGCACCCAGCTCTCTATGAAGAAGGTGGTGCCTGTTCGATTGATTAAAAATGATTTTCAAAAACGCATTCAGGAAGCCGAAGACCGGGGTGCTTCCGTCAACGAGTTGGTAGAAATACTGGGCCGCGCCCGCGCCAAAAAAGGCATGTATGAAGGCGACATGAACGAAGGGGAACTGGAAATCGGTCAGATTGCTTCGTTTGTAAAGGAGATAAAACCTGCTGCCGATGTGGTGCGCGAAATTTGGCAGGAATATCAGCAAGCCAAAGCAGATGTTGCTACATTTATCTAATGCGTAAGCTGTGTGTTTTTTGGTTTGTTGCATTTGCGCTGGTGATGCAGGCGCAAACCCATCACTGTATAGAACAGCGCTATGCAGAGGGGTATTACTTCGACAGCAGCGACATTGAATTTACCTCCAGCGTGTTGTATGCTGTGGCTGCGCGCTGGCCATCTGCTGCTTCAGATTCGTTGGAACTAGATGTATTTGCCCCAAAACTAACAGCCGATAGTATTCAAAAGCGCCCGTTTATTTTGCTGATACACGGAGGTGCATTCCTGGCAGGAAACAGACAATCCATGCACTATCAATGTATGGAATACGCCCGAAGAGGGTTTGTGGCCGCCACCATCAGCTATCGGTTGGGGTGGAACTGTGCCGCTACTGATTTACTTGGGGTTTGTTTGTTTTGCCAGGGCGAACAATACAAACTGAAAACCGCCACTTACCGGGCTGCCCAGGATGGGCGTGCAGCCATGCGCTATTTACATGCACATGCTGCTGATTTTGGGTTAGATACGGCATGGATGTTTATAGGTGGCGAAAGTGCCGGCTCCATCACCGCTTTGCATACTACCTTCTGGAGCCAGAGCGAAGCAGACACTTTTGCAAGTTGGGCAAAGGGAGAAGTAGGTTTGCTGGACACTGCCGGAAATAGTTTACCGAACAATTACACCATTAAAGCGGTGATTGATAATTGCGGGGCAGTGAGCAGAGATTCTGTTGTGCTCAATAACGGAAGTATTCCCGTTATCTCCTTTCATGACGAAGGCGACTGTGTAGTACCCAATAATGCAGGACAGGTTATCAGTTGCACCTGTCAGTCCTTTTATTGGTCGTGGGGTTCCAATAGCCTACACAACATTTTAAAGAATGCCAACACATGCACCGAAATGAATCTGGTGCCACTTTCTATTAATCATTGCAGTTATCCTGCCTGGAATC
>CAYQRR010000175.1:0-2566 GCA_964419635.1 uncultured Chitinophaga sp.
TATTACCGGGCTTTTGATGCCATAACAGAACGCCATAATCTCGAAAAAATTAAAACAATTGGCGATGCTTATATGGCAGTGGGAGGCTTGCCGCGCGAAAATATTTCCAATCCATGGGATGTTATCAATGCTGCTATTGATATTGAAAACTTCATGAAGGTAGAGCGCTTAGAAAACCCTGATCGGTCATTTGAGGTGCGCATTGGGGTGCACACGGGACCCGTGGTGGCTGGCATCGTTGGAGTAAAGAAATTTGCCTATGATATCTGGGGCGATACGGTAAACACTGCCTCCAGAATGGAGCAGCATGGAGAGGCCGGTAAAATAAATATCAGCGAAACCACATACGAATTGATTAAGGATAAATTCAACTGCACCTATCGGGGCGAAGTGGAAGCCAAAAACAAAGGTAAGCTCAAGATGTATTTTGTAGACGAAGCCATCCCGTACTAATAAGGGCCTTGTTTCATGCCAATCAGAACTTTGGGCAAAAGACTTTTTTGCCATTAAATTCTCTGGTCCATTTTCCTACATGCACCAACGAAATCTCCGGGCCACCATTCAAGCGATTGCCTTGGCTTAGTTTAGATAAGGTAATGTCGTAGCTCAGCATAATTCGGTTAGACTTAAATTGATACCCCACCACGGGAGCCAACGCATCTTTAACCCGGTAGCTCAAGCCGGCCAACAATACATGGCTTGCCACGGACGAACGGTTATTGACAAATCCATAACCCACCAGTGATGCTAATTGAAATTGTGAGGCTCGTTTTTCGAACGTGTAATAAAAGTCCAGTGTTACGCTGAGTCTTTCGTTGATGTTATAAAGCGCTCCTGCTTGAGCTTGATAGCGCAACCCTAACCGTTCCGAAGTGCCCAGAAAACTTTGCTTAGGACGGTTAATGTGTAATACTGATGCCCCTGCTTGCAGGCGAACGAAGTCGTTGACTTGTGCTGCAAATTGAAGTCCGGCATTTACATCGACCATGCTAAAACTCTCGCGTTGTAGGGGCTCAAAATTGCTTTGCGACAAATCAAATCCCTGATCTTCGATCCACTGGTTATTGAAGTAGAATTTTGAAAAATCTACGCTACGGATAATGTAATGTAATCCTGCCCCTGCACTAATCACATAGCGTTGATCTTTATCCAATGCCTGATGGTAGGCATAGCTAAGTCCTATGCGTTGAAACCGTAATCTGCCATCTCCGGCTTCATCATTTAAAAAATTGAGCCCAATGCCCATCCATCCTGTCTTAATTTTCTTCTCGCCAAACGAAAAATCAACATACGGGCTTTCAGTATGGTAAGTATAAGTTCCAGTAGTAGTCAGTGCGGGCCACTGTAACTTGGCGTTAAATCCGATTCGATAATTGCCGTTAAAGTTGCCGGTGTGTGCTGCGTTGTTAGCGAGCGGTGTAGTGAAAAACTGGCTAAAGTGAATATCCTGCGAGTGAAGGCTCGATAAAATAGAGGAAAAGAAAAGCACAACAACAAACCAATTGCTTTGTTTGTAAATAGTAGTTTGCATAACGGGAGTCAATCTTTTCATCGCAGCAAGGTTATGTTGCCTTTGAGAAATTTATTGTCGCCATTAATTAACACCGCATCCGCAGTATAAGTATAGGTTTCCATCTCCTGCAGTATGCCTTTGTATATGCCATCCCAACCGATGTTTTTATCGTGGGTTTCAAAAACCAGTTCGCCCCATCGGTTAAAAATACGGAAGGTGAGTTCTACGATACCCTTTCCTTCAATTTTTACCACATCATTTATCCCATCGCCATTGGGGCTAAAGGCATTTGGCACGCCAATATTGGCGATATATCGGATGAAGATTTCTCTGCAGAAAGTATCTGCACAGGCGGTATTACTGGCGATGATGCATACTGTTTTAGCACCTATAGTATGATAAATGTGGGTTGGGTTTTCCTCCACGGAGGTAGTACCATCGCCAAAGTCCCAATTTACTTGCGAATAGAATATGCTGTTGTTTGCGAAGTTTACTGGCGTTTCAAACAGGAAGGTGTCTTGTGCTAAATTGAAACCTGCGATGGGTTGCTGATTTACCGTTACTTGACCCACTGCAGTATCATTTAAATTGCAAGTGCCATTATCCGTTATTATCAGCGTAATGTTATAAGTGCCCGGACTATTATAGAGGTGACTGGGCGAAAACTGGCTGGATGCGTTATTATCTCCAAAATTCCAGTTGAATTGTGCCAGTGGATTGCTGGTATTGGTAAACTGCACAGCATCGCCCAGGCAAACATCATTTGTTGTGAAACCGACAGATGCATTTGGCAGTAGCGTTACAACTTGGGTGCTTGTATCCCTCGGGTGACACCGATTCGTGTCTTCAGCAATCAATTGCACAGTGTATGAACCGGGTAGATTGTAGTTATGGCTTTCTTGAACATTGTTTGAAGAACTTCCATCGCCAAAGTCCCATGTATAGTTTGCTGCATTCACACTCTGATTAACTAAATCAATCACTAGATTGGAATCGCATTCGTTTAGAATATTTAATTGAAATGCTGCTGACACCGAATCATTTATCACGGTG
>CAYQRR010000175.1:2576-5811 GCA_964419635.1 uncultured Chitinophaga sp.
AGTAGCCGATGAAGAATCAACACCCACACATGCGTTGGAGTCGGTGGCGAGTATGTTAACCTGAAAGGTGCCGGTATTACTATAAGTGTGAGATACAAAATCGCCATCGGTTGAATCGCCATCTCCAAAAAACCAATAAAAGTTTGTGGAGGTCAGTGCCGAATTGCCCGTGAAGTTAGCAGTGAAGGGGAGGCATCCACCTGTGTCGGGTATCGTTACGCTGATGTTTAAGGGCAACAGGCTGATGACCACCTGTTCTGTATCTATCGGCTCGCAAATTTGTTGCAGGTCAGTTATTATATGTGTAATAGTATAAGTTCCGGCTATTGAATAAATGTGTGAGGCGCTATCATTGGTGGAGGTAGTTCCATCACCAAAATCCCAATGCTCATTGTCTTCGCCCGAATAGGTGCTCCATACATTTACCATTACAGAATCGCAACCGAAGAATGTTCGAGTAAAGAGAATGGCTGCATCGGCTGCGGAGTCAATAACTGTAATAACGGAGGTAGCTGTATCCGCTACATTGCAAGATGAGGAATCAGTCACTATCAACGATACGGTGAAGGTTCCTGCCTGTAGGTAGGTATGTGTAATAGTGGGAAGAATAGCACCACCGCCATCTCCAAAATTCCATAGGAAACTGGAACTGCCATTATCTGCCACAGAAAATGTGACCGGGAGTGGTACACATCCGCCAGCACTACTAATGCTGAACGATGCATCTACGGATGCCGGTATAAAAACAGGAGTACTAAACGTATCGGCCAAATTACACTTTGTAGTGTCAGTGATGATCAAAGTAATAGTATAAGCACCCGGATTTTGGTAGAAGTGGGTTAAAGAATCAGTGGTGTAAACGGTACCATCCCCCATGTTCCAGTTGTAGGACGTAGTGTTATAGGCAAACGTGTGCAGCGATACTTTGTTACTGTCGCAATCCACTTCCAGGTTAGGTAGGAAATTAGCAACGAGCGAATCATCACGCACCCACACATCCAAGTAGGCTGTGTCTGCAATGTTGCAGGAATTAGAATCAATTCCGATCAACATAACGGTGTAGGTGCCGGTATCGGTGTATACATGGAGTGGGTTTTGCTGAAATGAGAAAGAACCATCACCAAAATACCAGATAATATTTTGTGCATTGCTCACGGTGCTATTGAACTGAACATTAAGTGGAACACACCCGGTAGCTCTGGGGTAGGCATCAATTTCTACATACGTTCCTGATAAATCAAAGGCGAGTTTCATGCCCAATAAATTACAATTGAAACTATTGTTGGTATTGCTCCATACTCCGGGCGTAGTAGGTGTGAAGTCGGAGCCTCCGCAGCCGGCACACATCGCCTGATACACTATCCCATTTCTATCAAAACGACTGGTACCACCGTCAACGTGTTCGTGGACACCATTCCCGCCAAAATAAGTTGCATACAATAGGCTTTGTGCATTTTTATTCAAAACGATGTAGTAAAAATCGCTTCCATCGCTGGTAGCTTGCAAGGCATCACTGCTGAGTGCCATTCCTGTAGTGTAGCCTTGTGTAAATGGATTGGGAGCAAACTGATTCACATCCCCACCCCACCCCGATACATATACGTTTTCGCAAACGTCCACCAGAAATGCAGTTGGTGAAATATTCGTGGTGGAAGAACCTGAACCAAACACCGTGGCATAGAGAGTAGCGGAAAAGGTGTTGTTCAGTTTGTGAATAAATTGCTTGCCCCCTGGGTTATTGTAAACTCCTGCGGTAACCGGATAACTTCCCAACGATTGCCCGGTTACATATACGTCTCCATCATCATCAATTTCTACAAAAAAACTTTGATCATAAGCGAACGTTCCCAAGTAGGTGGCGTTTAAAAGAAGGCCGCCATTGGCACTGAACTTAGCAAGATAGCCATCCGTTACACCTCCTTGATAGCCGGTGTGAATTGCTCCTGCGGTAGTCGGAAAATCAATACTGGATGTGCCTCCGGTAACATAGATTTGTCCTATGCTATCCAACTTAATTCCGTATGCCGCATCGGCCGTACTGCCGCCTAAGTAAGTACTGGTAAGCAGTTGAGAGCAATCTTTGCTTAACTTAAATATGCAGGCATCATGGGTGCCATTGAGCGTAGACTGATACGAACTACCGGCTAACGGAAAGTCATTGGAGCGTGTAGAACTGGCTACATAAATTTCATCCTGCGCATTTACAATAACCTCGCCTCTGAACTGATCTCCATAGTTGTAATGCAGATTGACGGCATCGTTTAATCCATCATTGCCTGTGCCGCCCACAAAGGTAGATCCGGATAAGCCGGTTCCGGATGAATTTAGAACGGTTACTACGATGTCGCTGCCGTTGTTGTAAGTAAGTCCATTTTGCGGATAGTTGATAAATGGCCCACCGGCAAAAGAATTATCAAATGCATTCGCAGTTATCGGAAAATCTGTGGAAGATGTAGTTCCCAGAATGACCAATTCTCCTTGGCTGTTCACTACCAGGCTGCTGGGTTGCTCATTATCAGAGCCTCCTATGTAAGTAGAGTAAAGTAACGAAGCGCCATTACTGCTGAATTTTGAAATGCTCATATCTATCTGTCCGCCACCAAATGGAATTTGATAGGCACCCACCGTGGTGGGATACCCGGGGCCAAATACTATACCGCCAGCATACAAATCACCAATAGAATCATAAGTGGCCGTAAATCCAAAGTTATCGGCAGTAGAGCCGGTATAAGAAGAAAATATGAGGGTGGGGTCTATCACTAAATCATATTGGTGATTATAGCCATTCGGAAACTGAAAGCTTAGCACATGACCGTTGGCGTCAAAATGATATTGGCAGGCAACTGTCTTTCTATCCCCATTTATCTCTTGATAGCAATAAGGTTTTAACTCTCTGAACTCGCCCAGCGTAGTGTTGTAACGAAACTCACCTTGCGAAATATGGGGATGTTCAATCCCATCGTATATCAATTTTATGCCATCAGCATCGGCACCTGCATGCAAAATGATATCGTACTTAAATGCATCACCCGTTCCGTATACAGCTACATCAATATTTCGCCACACCTGACTGTAAATCACTTTTTGGTAGGCATGCACATTGCTTTTCCATTTGCTTTGATCGTTGCCTATCAGGTAGTTTTTATAGGCTTTGTCGGCCAATAGTCCTATAACTTTTTCTGCCGGCTGCGCGCTGCCGAATAATACGCGGTGAGTGTGTGCATTTACCCCTTGT
>CAYQRR010000176.1:0-5805 GCA_964419635.1 uncultured Chitinophaga sp.
AATGCTCGCCAGCCGGCCCGGGAGGAATGTGCAGTTCTTTATAGCCGTATGGTTCGTGCTGCTGATGAATATTGAAATCGGGCGTTAGTTGCATTTGATACCGCACTTGGCTGTAAGCACCATCGGCACCAAAAATCAAATCAGAATCCAGCGTTTGGTGTTTTTTAGTTGCCGTATTTTCAAAAACAACCCTATTGGCAGAAAAATCAATATGAGCACAACGCTCATCAAAGTGAAAATCAACCTGCGGAAAACTATCTGCCTTCTCCACCATAATTTTATTCAAATCGCCACGGCTCACAGAGTAAATAGCCTGTTCGACTGTGCCATAAGGGAAGAAAGAAGTATTTCCTTTAAGGTCGTGAATAACACGCCCTTTCATTGGTATGGTAATGGGCTCCACCTCTTTGTCTAAGCCAATTTTTTTGAGTGCTTTCCACCCACGATGGCTTAATGCCAGATTAATAGAACGACCTCCTACATAGCCAGCCACACGCATATCACTTCTACGCTCAAAAACCGACACCCGATACCCCCTTTTTGACAAGTAACAAGCTAACAACGATCCTACCAACCCTGCCCCTACTATTGTGATATGCTTTGACATATAATCTTCCTTTTAATGATGCGAATGTAGGAACATAGTTTTGTTCGACTACTGAATTTTATCACTAAATAGAGCGTACTAGTAATTAAGTTTTCCATTTGCTCTTAGCAATGAGCTACGGGCATTATATTGCAGCCCAAAGCACCGATGAGATGAAAAACCCACAAGCCAACAATCCCTTACATGGCGTCACCCTGGAGCAAATGCTGAAATTTTTGGTGGCAAAACACGGTTGGGAAATTATGGGAAGGCACATCAACATACGCTGTTTCAATTTGGACCCGAGTATAAAATCGAGCCTTACTTTTTTGCGCAAAACGCCATGGGCGAGAGCTAAAGTGGAGCAGATGTATTTAGATAGTTTGTAAAAAAATCAGCCCCGGCTAGTTTGCCGTAAATTCAGTTCGTCTTTTTAGCATTCTGTGGCGTGTGGCAATTATTATTTTAGCGCCTTCAAAATTATCAGCACATGACTTTAGAAGAAAAAATTAACACGGATTTAAAAGCCGCAATGATGGCTCGTGACGAAGCTACGCTGCGTGGTCTCCGCGCTATCAAGAGTGGAATTATACTGGCTAAAACAGAAAAGGGGGCCAATGGTGTGGTGAGCCCGGAAAAAGAAGTTCAGATTTTGCAGAAAATGGTCAAGCAACGCAAGGATTCTATTGCCGAATTTGAGAAAGCTAATCGACAGGATTTAATCCAGAAAGAGCAGGAAGAAGTAAGCGTAATTGAAAAGTATTTACCCGCCATGATGGGCGAAGATGAGATAAGAGAAGTAGTAAAACAGGCGATTGCCAGCACTGGAGCCACCACCCAAAAAGAAATGGGTAAGGTGATGGGAATGGTATCTAAACAGTTAGCCGGCAAAGCGGACAACAAGGTAATCAGCGAAATCATTAAAGGTCTATTGACTGCCTAAACCGCTAACATGGAAGCCTGGATAATTGGAGCCATTATTCTTTTAGGTCTCGCGCTCGTATTTCTGGAAATTTTCTTTATCCCCGGGACAACTTTATTTGGAATAGCCGGAGGGGTGGCTCTGATTATTGGTGTATCGCTGGTATATGTCTACTTTGGAAATGATTGGGGACATCGAATTTTGCTGGGCTCCTTAGTAGCCGTGGTAATCGCCATTTTGCTGGGGTTTCGGGTTATTCAAAGCAACAAGCTGGCCATGAAAGCACAGGTAGATGGAAGGGTGAACGAGTTGCAAACGAGCGTGATGGTAGGAGACATTGGCCACACTGTTTCCGTTTTGAGACCGAATGGCAAAGCTAACTTCAATGGCACAAAGGCAGAAGTATATAGCCAGGGTGATTATATTGAGCGCGATTCGCAGGTTATTATAACACGCATCACCAGCGACAAAATATTTGTAAAACCACTAAAATCCTAAACATGGAATTTTTGACCGTAGTATTTACCGGCCTCATCATTTTTGTAGTGCTGGTATTATTTTGGCTATTGCCCATTCCGCTTTGGCTTTCGGCCAAATTTGCGAATGTAAATGTAAGCCTGTTGCAATTGGTATTTATGCGCTTTAGACGGGTGCCACCCAGCACGATTGTAAACGCTATGGTTACCTCCCACAAAGCAGGATTACCCATAGAACGTGATATGCTGGAAGCACACTACCTGGCCGGAGGTAATGTAGAGCGTGTGATTCGTGCACTGATTAGTGCCGATAAAGCAAACATCGGACTCGACTTCAAAGCAGCAACTGCTATCGACCTGGCCGGAAGAGATGTGTTTGAAGCAGTGCAATTATCTGTAAATCCTAAAGTAATAGAATCTCCTCCGGTAACTGCAGTAGCCAAAGACGGTATTCAGCTAATTACCAAAGCACGCGTTACAGTGCGAGCCAATATCAAACAACTAGTAGGCGGAGCCGGTGAAGAAACAGTGCTGGCGCGTGTAGGTGAAGGAATTGTAACCTCTATAGGCTCCGCGGAGTCGCATAAGTCGGTGATGGAAAATCCGGATTCTATCTCTAAAGTAGTATTAGCTAAGGGACTAGACTCTGGTACCGCCTTCGAAATCCTCTCTATCGATATTGCGGATATCGACATTGGAAAGAACATTGGTGCATCGTTGCAAATGGATCAGGCAAATGCAGATAAAAATATTGCACAGGCAAAAGCCGAAGAGCGCAGAGCGATGGCTATTGCACTAGAGCAGGAAATGAAAGCAAAAGCTCAAGAAGCGCGCGCCCGTGTAATTGAAGCGGAAGCTCAAATTCCAATTGCTATTTCCGAAGCTTTCAAAAATGGACAACTGGGCGTGATGGATTATTACAAAATGCAAAATATGCAGGCCGATACCTCCATGCGCGAAAACATCGGAAAGAACCCGGGTGATAAAAAGTAAGCCCCTTAAAAATCAATAAAAATCCTCTTTCATAGAGGATTTTTCATTTACAAATGCGTCTGATTCAGGAACACACACCACTTCAAAAAATTGAGGATGAACGGCTAATCGCCAAAGGCGTTGAATTGTATATTAAACGCGATGACCTCATACATCCATTCATTTCGGGCAATAAGTGGAGAAAACTGAAATATAATCTGGCGCAAGCCCGTGCAGAAAACCATCACACGCTTCTGACTTTCGGTGGCCCTTATTCCAACCATATTTATGCTACCGCTGCAGCTGCCAAAAAATTCGGATTTCAATCCATTGGCATTATCAGAGGATACGAAAAGGCGGCACGGACACCAACGCTGCAGTTTGCGGAGAGCATGGGAATGCAACTGATTTTTGTACCCGCTGAGGTTTACAAAGAAAAAGACACCGCTACATTATTGAAACTACTTCCGGAATGGCTACATCAATTCTACGCCATTCCGGAAGGTGGCACTAACCGATATGCCATCGCAGGTGTATCCGAATTGATACAGGAAATTGGAATAGACTATCAATATATATGCTGTGCCTGTGGAACAGGCGGAACGCTGGCAGGACTGGTTAGCGGTATCCAGAACGACACAAAGGTGCTGGGATTTTCTGCCCTTAAAGGAGATGACACTTTATCGGACAAGGTTAAACAACTTACTACCTCGACAGCAGAGAACTTTACCATACTATTCGATTACCATTTTGGCGGTTATGCCAAGGTAAATTCGAGCTTAATTGATTTTATTAAACAATTTAAAGCCAAGCACGATATACAGTTGGAGCCAGTCTATACGGGAAAGATGCTCTACGGACTTTATGATTTGGTGTCAAAGGATTTTTTTATAAGAGGTAGTACCATCGTTGCGGTACACACGGGCGGACTTCAAGGCTTGTGTGGTTATCTTAACTATTTTCCTGACTTAGAGAATTCGCTTTTAACTAACTCCTGTCGCGATGAATCGTGTTTATAAGGGCAATGCAGGCATTTGTTGTTGCAGCAGTAACCTCTCTTTAGGTGGTACTTTTCAGTAAACACCAATAACCCGTCTTTATTGTAATAATACCACTCTGTTGCCGGAAGTTTCATTTCAAATTCCTGTATAATTCTGCGGTGTAATGGCTCGCAACTCTGTTTTTATGGTATCGCTGACCTCCAATGAATCAATAAACAACGCTATGCTTGATTTGTTTATACCACCCGCTCCACGAGTGAGTTCTTTGAGTTTTTCGTACGGTTGCGGATATCCTTCTCTCCGCAATATGGTTTGAATGGCTTCAGCTACCACAGCCCAATTATCTTCCAGATCTTTGTTGATAGCCGGCTCATTCAGCAATAATTTGGATAACCCTTTTTCTATAGAAGACAAAGAAATTAAGGTGTGCGCTACCGGCACACCGATGTTTCGAAGCACTGTGCTATCGGTCAGGTCGCGTTGCAAGCGGGAAATGGGCAATTTTGCTGATAAGTGTTCAAATAGAGCGTTGGCTACTCCAAGATTTCCCTCCGCATTTTCGAAATCAATCGGATTCACTTTGTGAGGCATGGCTGAAGAGCCCACCTCATTTTTGTTCACTTTTTGCTTAAAATACTCCATAGAAATATAAGTCCAAACATCACGGCAAAGATCAATCAATATGTTATTCAATCGCTTGTATGCATCAAAATGTGCTGCCAGATTATCATAATGCTCTATCTGTGTAGTATACTGGCTGCGTTGCAACCGAAAACTACGAGACACAAACTCGTTGGCAAAATCTTTCCAATCTATCTGCGGATAAGCAATCTGGTGTGCGTTGAAATTTCCGGTGGCTCCGCCAAAGGTTGCGCTCTATGGTATTTTTTCAAAGTTATCAAGTTGTGTTTGCAAACGCTCTACAAACACCATCCATTCTTTACCCATACGGGTAGGTGAAGCCGGCTGCCCGTGGGTGTGGGCCAACATGGGGATTTGCTTCCAATCCTCGACCAGTAGGGTAAGCCGATGAATCAATCTCTCTATTAACGGCAAATACACTTGTTCGTTCGCATCCTTAAAGGAGAGTGGAATAGCGGTGTTGTTTATATCTTGTGAAGTAAGTCCAAAGTGAACAAACTCTTTCCATTTACTCAAATCCAGTTCCTCCAACTTGTCTTTCAAAAAATACTCCACTGCTTTCACATCGTGATTCGTAATTTTTTCTGTGGCTTTTATTTTTTCCGCATCCGCCTCCGAAAAATCGATCATTATAGCCCGGATAGCAGCCTTGCCAGCAACAGGGAAATCTGCTAACTGTGGTAGTGGTATTTCGCACAACGCAATGAAATACTCTATTTCTACATGCACCCGATACTTAATGAGTGCAAACTCAGAAAAATAATCAGCCAGTTCTTTTGTCTTATTTCTATATCGTCCATCAATAGGAGAAATGGCCGTTAACTCACTCACTTTCATACTTGCAAAATTTTGGTGCTAAGTTAAAATAAGTATGATGTGGTATGGCGAACACTGTGCAGAACTACAAGATCATTAGATGTAAAAAATCTCCGCAACCGCTATTATCGAAAAGCTATTCACCTATAAGGGCAGTTGATAGAATAATGATACAAATACAAAACCAATAGTCGGTAAATGCGTAGAAAGGATAGAACCTATTTATTCAATTAACCCGGTTTACCTAATTCCCGAAAAAAATCTTTGCAATAGATTTTTTTTTATTTACGCCCGTTTAAAAATTTCGAATGAGCAAAAATCTAATCATTGTGGAGTCCCCCGCAAAAGCAAAAACCATCAACAAGTTTTTGGGCAAAGACTATGTGGTTA
>CAYQRR010000177.1:0-5784 GCA_964419635.1 uncultured Chitinophaga sp.
ATATGTGTAATGAGCACCGCCATGTCTCAAACCTATTCTGTAGGTCACAGTTCAGTTAATTTTAAAGATGCTGCCCGCTCCGGTGGTTTTGCAATCAGTGGAGGTCTAACCGTGCCCACCGGAGGGACCGGCCGAAATATCGGAACAGAAATCTATTACCCTGCTACGAGTGCCGGAGATAATACACCATTTTCGCCCGGTGTGTTCCCTTTGGTTATCATAGGACATGGTTTTGCCATGGGTTGGGATTCTTATAAAACGCTTACAGATTCGCTTGTCAAGAACGGTTATGTGGTAGCTTTACCGAGAACAGAGGGCAGTTTGCTACCGGCTCCTTCTCATCTCGATTTTGGAAAAGACTTGGCCAAAGTGGCTGAATTGGCAGAGGCCACAGGCTCGCCTTTGATTGGCAAGCTAAACGGCAGAGCTGCTATCGGAGGACACAGCATGGGTGGCGGTGCTACTTTCTTGAGTGATGCTTTTGCTCCGGCTAATGTGAAGTGCTATTTTACGTTTGCTGCAGCAGAAACAAATCCCAAAGCATCCACTGCAGCAAAGGCAATCACACGACCCCACTTGGTGATAGCTGGTACCTATGACTGTGTAGCCCCTCCAGCACAGCATCAGGATTTGATGTGGGACTCCTTATTGTTATCTACATGCAAAACATATATCAATATCACTAAAGCTTACCATTGTGCATTTGCCGATAATAATTTCAATTGTGGTTTTGGTGAAGGTACTTGTATTACAGCCGGTGGCTTGAGCAGTACAGCACAGCAAGGTATTGTTCGCATGTATCTAAATCCGTATCTCGATTATTATCTAAAACAGATTTGCCCCGCTTGGACTAAGTTTAATAACCTGATAGATACTGCCACCATTTCCACTGTAGACCAAGTGTGCAATGTGACCATACCTTCTGCTTCAGCCACCTTAGGCGACAACTTTTTCTGCAATGGTAGCAGCACTACACTAACCGCATCACCTGCCGGCTTTGCATACACCTGGAACGATAATTCAACTGCACCTACGCTGTCTGTATCTACTGCCGGAGCCTATTCGTTGGTAGTGGGCAATGGTACCTGTCTGCTTCCTTCTGTTTCTGTTTCCGTATCCGAAAATTTTCCGCCATTTCTTCCTTCGTCCATTACGGGGAACGACACCGTATGTTCCGGTATCTCTAACATTAACTTATCTGTGGTGAATCAAAACGGTGTCACCTTCAACTGGACAGTGCCCAACGGCTGGAGCATTAACTTGGGCACTGGTACCAATGCCATTGTTGTAACTTCAGGTAATTCAGGGGGGCAAGTATCAGTAACAGCACAAAACGATTGCGGTACAACTACCTCATCGCAAAAAGGGATTGTAGTAGTTCCCTCCAATTTGGGAACGCCTTCGGTTATTTCAGGCTCCGGCAGTATTTGCCCGGGGGCCTCTGTATGGTATTCGATTCCCGCTGTGTCGGGGG
Organism: uncultured Chitinophaga sp.; assembly: GCA_964419635.1. Classification (GTDB taxonomy): domain Bacteria; phylum Bacteroidota; class Bacteroidia; order Chitinophagales; family LD1; genus Bog-950. The sequence continues at coordinate 1,475 of CAYQRR010000177.1, forward strand.
CCAATACGTATAGTTGGTCGCTACCTCAGGGCTGGTCAGGAGCACCACTTGACTCCACAGCTATACTGATAAGCTCGGGTGCTGTTGGAGGCTCCTTAAGCGTAGTAGCTGTGAATGGCTGTGGTAATAGTTCGCCTGCTGCACAAAATGTCACAGTGCTCCCATTGCCGACAATCAGCGCCGTTAACGGCACAGAAAATGTGTGCGAAGGAAGTGGTGCCGGTATTTATTATGCGGCAATCACCACGGATGTTGACAGTTTTGTATGGTCTGTACCCGGCAATTGGAGTTTTGTTAGTGCCAATCAAAATACTTCTACCCCCATCATCAATGTAAACTCCACCGGCAATATTTCATTGACCGTTTATAATGCTTGCGGCTCTGCACAGTTTCAGCAGCCCATTGCCGTAGTAGATACTCCGCAACCGGTGGCAGTAGTGCAGGGCAATGGCGTAACTTGCACTCCCAGCGCTGTGAGCTATCAATGGTATTTCAACGGAAATTTATTGCCTAACGAAACAGCACAGTCTATACCGGTTGTTACGAGTTCCGGAAATTACTCGGTCGTGGTGAGTGATGTGAATGGATGCTTTGGAAGTTCGCAACCCGTGAATTTTACAATCATTGGCTTGGAAGATGTTTCCCCAGCGGGTGTATTGGCGATGTATCCCAATCCGATGAAGGAAGAAGGCACGTTGTGGCTACCGTGCAGCCCATCACACGTAGGCGAAATACTTTCTATCGTAGATTTGAACGGAAGAATTTTGATTAGGAGACCGATTACTGCTCTGCAAACAAAACTGAAAGACCTGAACTTATCGACAGGTATTTACTTCGTGCAAGTGGCAAATACTATCCAAAAACTAGTGGTGGAATAATTAGGGAGCAAGGCGTTTGATTTTCCAGGCGCCTTGCTCTTTTTCATACACTATTCGGTCGTGAAGGCGGCTTGCTCTCCCTTGCCAAAATTCAAAATATTCAGCTTTCAATACATAGCCTCCCCAGTTTTCGGGGCGCTTAATTTCACCGGCCTTTTTCAGCTCTTCTAATTTGTCTTCCAAATATTCACGCGAAGGAATTTCCTCGCTCTGCTCGCTCACAATGGCGCTCAACCTACTCTCGTAAGGTCTCTCCGAAAAATACTTTTCTGACAAATGCGCTTCCACTTTTTCAAGCGTGCCTTCTATGCGCACTTGGCGCTCCAAATCATCCCAAAAGAACAACAGTGCCGCACAAGGGTTTTCTGAAATTTCTTTTCCTTTTCGGCTATGGTAGTTCGTATAAAATACAAAACCATTTTCGTCAAATGCTTTTAGCAATACAATCCTTGAGGAGGGATGTCCTTCTTTTGTCGCAGTAGAAAGGGTCATGGCATTGGGCTCCATAATTTTTGCCTCTCCGGCATCCTGTAGCCACCATCCAAACTGCTCATAGGGGTTGGGCGAAATTTTATGTTCTGTTAATTCATGTTTGGTATAGTTGCGCCTGTGATGGTGCAAGTCTTGCGAAATAGGCATGGCTCAAATATTTAACGGCAAAGCTATAAAATGAAAAAGCTTCTGAGTTTGATTTTGCTCAGAAGCTTTTCGGTTATCGAATCACCGAAGAATTAGCGCACATCAATTCTGAACTCTTTACTAGCACTTACTTTGCCTGCAGGATAATTTTGTCCGGTAGTGAATGTAGATTTACCAGCTTCGAATGATACTCTAAAACGAACCACATCATAAGGATTCAACGAATCGGGAACAAAATAAACTCCACTCCATTCATACAGATTAACGCGCGGGTCGATGGTATCTAGTTTTACCGAAAACAATGTGTCGGGGTAGGTAGCGGTATAAGCCACATCTACAGAATCAATATCGTATTTTCCCAGTATCCAGTTAATCGGGCGATCGGTAGTGAATTGAATTTTTATAGGCAGAGAATCGCCCGGAAACAAGCGGGTGATGGCCGTATCCGGCAGTAAAACAGTGATAGGTTCCAGTGGTAAGGTGTCCTCGTCTTTTTTACAACTGTTAAGTACTGCAGCCGCGAAAACAGATACGATGAGAAATGCAGATAAAAATTTCTTGTTCATGCTTTGGATTTACGATAGGGATGATTGATAATGAGATGCGATTATAAAAACTTCAGCATGGCATCCACTACTGTTTGGTTTAGTTTGCCGAATGGTGGTGTCAGTAAATCGCTCGGGGCGTTCCACGCTTTTACCACCGGTTTTTCGTTGCTGAACTCCTTAAAACCCCAATGGCCGTGGCTTTTGCCAATACCCGAGTTGTTGACTCCGCCAAAGGGGAGTTCAGGGTGGCTGTTTTGAATCAGCGATTCATTAATGCCCACGGCACCCGAACTGGTATTGTTGATGATATACTCCTGATTTTTGTTTTTGGTACTGTAGATATACAGTGCAAGCGGCTTTTCGTTTTTATTAATATAGGCAATTACCTCATCAATATCGTTATAGGTGAGCACGGGCAGCACCGGTCCAAAAATCTCTTCCTGCATCAGTGCCATGTCTTCTGTGATGTTGGTGAGCAGGGTAGGACCAAAATAATTATCGCTGGCATCGCTTTTCCCTCCGTCTTCAATCTTGGCGCCTTTGGCTACGGCATCATCCAGCAATCGTTTTACGCGTGCAAAATGTTTAGCATTTACAATGCGGCAATAGGCATCGGTTTGCTGCGGATTATGGCCAAAAGCTTTTTGCGTTTGCTCTTTCATTTGTTGAATGAACTCGTCCTTTTTGCTGACGTGGATGTAGATGTAATCGGAGGCAATACAGGTTTGCCCGCTGTTGAGGTATTTGGCCCAAATTAGATTGCGAGCCGCTTTTTTCAGATTGGCTGTTTCGTCAATAATAGTGGGTGATTTACCCCCGAGTTCGAGCGTAACGGCTGTCAAGGTTTCTGCTGCTTTTTTCATAATTACTTTGCCGATAGCCGGGCTGCCCGTAAAGTGAATATGGTCGAAGCGGAGGTTCAGTAATTCCTGTGAAACAGAATGATCGCCTGTAATCACGGCCACTTCATTTTCGCTAAACACTTGTTTTACTATTTCGGCCACCATTTCTGCTGTATGTGGGGTAAACTCGCTTGGTTTTATGATAACTGCATTGCCGGCAGCCACTGCCGCAATCATGTTTTTAAGCGGAATTTGAAAAGGGTAGTTCCAGGGTGTAAGTATGAGCACCCGCCCTTTTGGTTCATAGACAATTTTAGCGTTGGAGCCTACAAAGCTAAGCGGTGTATCCACCTCCAGCGTGGCAGCCCATTCATGGAGTTTGCTTTTGTATAAGCGGGCTTCCGCCACTACGGGATATATCTCACTGAAATCGGTTTGCAAAGCCCCTTTTTTGAAGTCGTTGAACAAAGCCTCCTGAATTTTTTTGCGATTGGCGAGCACTACTTTCTCCAGAGCTTTAATTTTTTTCAGCCGCTCATCTATCGAAGTGTTTTTTAAGGTCAGTAGGTTTTTCTGTTGTGCATTGTAAATGCGTAGAATTTCCTCGAGTTTGGTATTGGGGGTAATAGGAATATGCAAATTCTGAATTTCACTGGTGCTGGCTTGCATAAAATTTCGTTTTAGGACTTTGAAGATAATTGATAAGCACGAATAACAACAATTTTCGGGAAATATTTCCACCTTGCGCCTATGGAGAAAAACAGCAGTACACTTCAAAAAACACTTACTCCGCTCATGTTGTGGGGGCTGGGTGTGGGCTATGTAATCAGCGGTATGTATTTTGGTTGGAATATAGGCCTCGATAAAGGTGGAACACTCGGGCTTGGTATTGCTACGGTGTTTATTCTAATCATGTATATCACCTTTTCATTGTCCTATTCCGAGCTGGCATGCGCCATTCCAAAGGCAGGGGGGGTGTTTGATTATGTGAGTCGTGCTTATGGCAAAGACCTTGGATTTGTGGCCGGCATGGCACAATGGATAGAGTTTGTATTTGCTCCGCCTGCCATAGCACTGGGTATTGGTTCTTATTTTCATTTGTTGATGCCGGGTGTGGATGCACTTTGGTTTGCCGTTATTGCTTATTTCCTTTTTACTACGGTCAATATTTTAGGCGTCAAGATATCTGCCACTTTTGAGCTCATTATTACAATTATTGCCGTGGCAGAACTGAGCCTGTTCGCTGCACTCACGCTTCCCCACTTTCAATTAGAAAATATGAAAGTGAACCCCTTGCCCCATGGGATAGAGGGTGTTTTTGCTGCCATTCCGTTTGCCATTTGGTTTTTTTTGGGCATGGAGGGCTTGGCAAATGTGGCGGAGGAAACAATAGAACCACAAAA
>CAYQRR010000178.1:0-5759 GCA_964419635.1 uncultured Chitinophaga sp.
TTATCACACTCCCTTCGCAAGCACAAAAAGTAAGAGGCACCGAAAGCATCGGCTACGATGAAATCAGCGTAATTGAAGTGGCCAACAATGGTGACATTTGGGCTGGCTCCCTGTCGCAAGGGGTCGCTTTTTACAGTAGCGCAAATGGCACCTGGGAATACTTCAACAAGGCGAATACATCAAAATTCAAAAGCGATACCATCACTTCTATTCAAATTGGAATTATAGGCACCGAACCGCACGCCATTATAGGCACCTCGTGGGGAATTGCCTTAAGAAGAAATCTGGTATGGGATACCTTAGGTCCTTTGCCCAACAAATATGTAACCGGTGTATTTTGGAATACGGGCGACACCATTTGGACCACTACCAGCCGCGGAGTGGCCACCTTTGACACCGCATCGCTTGTTCGTCTGGACACCATTACTACCTTTAACTCCAGCATTCCCTTCGATAGCATCAGTTGTATTCAAAGAGGAGGCAGAAATTGCGGCAATGGTTTTACGGCCGGCACCAACAACGGTGTATTTTTCACAGAAGATGGCGTTACCTTCAACACGATTTCTACTTCGCTTTTAAACCTGGTAGACAACCGCGTCAACTGTATTTTTCGCGAAAACAACTGCATCCGCAGAATCATAGGAACCAAAGGCGGCCTTTCTTATTGCCCAGATGGGTTAAACTGTCAGAACTTTACCACAGCCAACGGCTTACCCCAAAACGACATCATTTCGCTATCGCAGGATTGTAAAGGAAACATCTGGATAGGAACCCGTGACTCGGGGCTGGTAGTGCACAATGGCATACAGTTTTTGCGAATCACCACCGATAACGGGCTCACCAGCAACTACATTAAATCCATTGCATTTACCTCCGACTGCGAAGCACTGGTTGGCATGGGCGATGGAAACATAGCCGTGGTAGACACCTCCAGAAATGTATTGGACATTTTAAGCACCGTAGGTGATTTAGTCAATCATTTATCGGTACGTGTATATCCGCTGCCGGCTCATCAACAGGTGCATTTGCAATTCAGCGAAGTGCTTTCCGGTGCCTGTCTTACGCTTACAAACCCAGCGGGTCAGCTGGTTAAGCAGATAGCTGCAGGAGATACAAAAACAGTAACCGTATCGGTAGAAGACCTTCCCAAAGGCATTTACTTTTACACACTAAAAAACAGTGATGCGGTTATTAAGACCGGCAAGCTCTTGATAGAGTAATTCCGGTTACTTCATATTCCATCTAAAACCGGCAAAGGCCATGGCGCCCCGCACCGGCCCCCAAATCATAGACGCATCAAACTGATTGCTGAAAGGAGCATCGCTCATTACAATCGGGTTTTTCTGCGTAAAGTTCAACATGTTTTCGGCCCCGGCATACATCTCCCATTGCCGGATAGCGTACGTGATTTGCGCATTCCATTGAAACCAGTTTTTCCCGCTGCTCTGGTATGCCAGGTCAGGAGTCAGCCGATAATCCGGCACGCGGGTTTTGCCAAACCAGTTGAGGCTGCTGTTAAATCGCCAGTGCTTATCCTTGGTAGTATAGGCAACGGAAATTAAACCGCGGTGTTGCGGACGAAAAGGGATTAGCTTTTTGCCGCTCTTATACTGTACGGTGCTCAATTCATATTTGTAAGAGAGCTTTACGTCCAATCGTTTCACGGGCTCATAATTAACATCCACCTGCAACGCATTGGCCGATGATGATTTCGAAATTGCATAAAACTGCAGATAGCCGGGCTGCTCTATGTCAGGAATCACTTGTCGTATAAAATCGGTTCTGAAATAGTCTACGGTAATACTGCCCGGCCTGAAATTCAAATCGAAATCATACACCAAACAAGGTGGGCACCCGATAGCCTCTACCGGCTGCCACGCGCAGATTCAATCCATAAATAATTCTCCATTTCAAATTAACTCTCGGTGAAGCCAGCGCACCATACAAATTGTGATAATCTGCCCGAATTCCGGCAGTAAGCATAACCTGCTTGTCGGCTCCAAAGTGTACGTTGGCTTCGCCAAAAATACCCGGCACCACTTCCATTCGTTGCAACAATAGGTCGTCAAGCTTTTCGCGAACGCTATTGAGTTGTAACGATACACCCGCTTTTATCAAATCACCACCCGCTTTCTTTTCATGCTGAAAAATAACATTCAGGTAACCGAAATGCTCGGTGGCATCATATCGTTTTAGGCCTATATCACCTCGCTGATGATGATACGTGTATTTATATTGAATGCCTACACTTTGTCCATCCGCCAGCGTAAAACCGGTTTTGGCAAAAGCATCTATTTTGTCGGTTCGCAATCGTATGCCCCAAGCCGTATGCACAGCATGCTTATCCGTGTAGGGTTTGTAGTGAAGTGAACCACCTATCCGGTCTTCTATGTTTACCGATACCGCTCCCACAAACATCATTTTGCCCGGATTTTCGTATGTAAATCGTTGCAGCGAATTCCCATTCATCACCAGTGGATTGTCAATAAAATGATCGTGATTCATATCCATCCGCAGCCAGTTATAAAACCCATGATACGCCCCAAGGTAGCTCCAGCGTTTCTTGATTTTATGCGCATGAATAATATTCAACTCGCTTCTCGCATCCTGATTCAGAAAGAAGTTGACAAACAACTTATCGGCAAATTGTGGCTTTTTAAATTCTACGTTAATCTGCCCCATCATACTTTCATAACCATTCACTACACTTCCACATCCTTTGTTTACCTGTATAGAGCTCATCCATGGCCCGGGTATATAATTCATGCCAAACGTATTCCCAAGTCCACGCATTCCGGGCATGTTCTCAACCAACACTTGTGCGTAGGCGCCATCCAAACCCAGCATGTGTATTTCCTTTGCTCCGCTTACCGCATCACTGTAGCTGATATCCACCGTAGCAGTGTTTTCAAAAACCTCGCTCAGATTACAACAGGCGTCTTTTACCAAATCTGCTGAAGATATCATCTCTACATTACCCACCGACAGTTCCCTTCTCTTGACACTGATTACCGCCTCTTGCAGTTCCAGCGGCTGCATAGAGATGGTAGCCATGGTATTGCCATTCAGCGATACGGTATCTTTCTTATATCCAAATGCAGTAACGACCAAGCTGTCAAATTCAGGATGAACACCATTAAGGGTAAAATAGCCGTTGCTATCTGTTACAGCGTATTCGGTGGAGTTGAGCACGGCAACCACCGCATTTGCAATGGCAAAATTTCGCTTGTTTGGAGTTTCCTCAATAATGTAACCCTTAAAAGCCTGCGCGCTGCATAGCATGGACAGGCACAAAAACAAATGCATTAATACGATCCGCATATCATTCTGTTAAATGAAAAAAAAGACTATGTTCTACCAGGGGGTGAACGCTAGTCTAACAGCGGATAACAGAAGTGTACCGAAAGGAATGCTTAGAGAGCGGTGGAGGTAAATTATATGCCGGTGAAGGGGAACAAGGTGAAACGGATTCGGCTATCCATAAAGGACGAATCTCCGGCAAAATGGCCATAGGGCAATCACCGGATTCCTCTTTTGATTCTTCAAAGACAAAGTTACACTTCAGGTAAGTGGACTTTACTTCGCAGCAGCTGTCTTTTTTTACCACGCAATGCTGCTGTCTCGAGCCTTCACCGCAGCAGTGTTTCTCGGCAACAAGGCTATAGTGAGTGTGTTTCGACTTCAGGCAGGTATGCGCAAAGAGCTTTAACCCGCTATCGGAAAGTAGCAGCACGAAAACAAAAAATAAGGATATCAACCGTTTCAAAAACATGTTCTGTTACTGTCGTATTATTTCACCAGCGTAAGGCTTCCTACCTTCATCAGTTGTTTATTATCCAGGAAGGTGATGTTGGCTTCGTACGTAAACACAGCAGGATTTTGCAACACCGCCTTATAGGTTCCATCCCAGCCGTAATATTGGTTATTACTATCGAATACTTTGATGCCCCACCGGTTAAAAATCTTTAAATCAACCGTCTTAATTCCTTCCCCATAGATGAAGAAAACATCGTTGTTGCCATCGCCATTCGGAGTAAAGGCATTCGGGATATAAACCGGCAAATCATTATTCACCAGCACCACCACCGAACTGGAGGCCACACAAACATCGTTGTAGGTAATGGTTAAGGTGTATTCGGTTTGTGGAGCATAAGTAGTCACTACCGGGTTTGGACAATCCATACAACTCAAGCCATCAGCCGGTGTCCAGGCATACGATACAATGGCTGAATTCGGATAAGGACCAAAGCTGGAGAACAACTGTATCACATCGCCCAATTGCAGAGTGGTATCCTCGGGCGAAATATCGGCAATGCCTTCCACCGGCTCGGGCACAATGGCATTCAGCTCGGTTTCACAGCCAAAATTATTTATCGCTAATACGGTGTGGCTTCCCGCACTTATGTTAAAGAAATCGCCACTGAACTGCAATCCACCTCCGTCTACACTATACTGGTAGGGCATGTTATTCACTGTTTGCCCTTCCACATGAATTTGTCCGTCATTGTAATTAGGGCCATAGCACGAAGTGGAATCGGTGGTCAACACATAAACGTCCGGAACCGGTGCGGGCACAAAGGCTGTATCCACATCAGTGCATCCGTTATAGTCCGACACAATGACGATGTAATAGCCCGATGCTAAACCGATAATAGAAGTAGTGGTAGTATAATAGAAATTAGAGCCATCCTGGGTGGCCGAGTAGGTATAGGGCGGGGTGGCTCCGCTGGCCGTTACGGTGATGGTGCCGTCCTGTTCGCCAGGGCAGGTTACCTGTGTGGTAGCCATGGTGAAAGTCAGTTTGGTAGGCTCGTTCACCAGCGCGGAAGCCGAAACGGTGCAACCGGTAGCATCGGTCACAGTTACAGTATAGGTTCCGGTGTATAAGGAGAAGGCAGTCTGTGTGGTTTGTGCAGAAAGATCGCTCCATAAGAAATTATAAGGCGCATTGCCCCCGCTTGGGTTGGCATTAATTTGTCCGGTTGGCGATTGGAAGCACAAGGCATCGCTCGCCTGCGGGTTCAGCAACAAAGCGGCTGGCTCGCTCACGGTAAGAGTGGTGGAAGCGGTGCAGTTGTTGAGGTCTGTCACGACTACTACATACGTGTTCGCCAATATATTGCTGAATGGATTAGGCCCCGCCACACCATTCCAGGTGTAGCTGAAACCACCTACCCCTCCACTCGGGGTTACTTCTGCGCTGCCATCATTTCCTCCATTGCAACTCACATCGGTAATCACCGGATTGCCAAACGTGATAGCAGTAGGTTGTGTAATTGTGTAGCTGCCCGACACAGTGCAGGAGTTAGCATCAGTCACCAGCACAGTATACCCTCCGGCAATAGCGCCAGCGATGTCCTCGGTACTTGGTCCGCTATTCCAGGCATAATTGTAAGGTGTAGTGCCACCGGCTATCGAAATATCAATGGCACCGGTTGCCTGTCCGTTACACAATACATCGGTCACCGAAGCAGAGGCAATACTTAATGCTGCGGATGGCTCGGTTACATTGTAAGCGTTGAGCACCGAACAGTTATTGGCATCCTCCACGGTAACGTTGTAGAGTCCGGCCGTCAATGTAGGGTTGGTAGCGCTGTTGCCACCCGGGCTCCAGTTGTATTGATAAGGAGCAGTACCTCCTGCGGGGTTTGCGGTAATGCTGCCGTCATTTCCTCCAAAGCAGGATACATTCACAATGGCAGGCGCATTCAACGGAATTGTTAGTGCGAGGAAGACCACCCATTTCGCGACTAGTGTGC
>CAYQRR010000179.1:0-4566 GCA_964419635.1 uncultured Chitinophaga sp.
AGAAATTGTATTGCCCAACGATACGAATGCTTTGAACAATTTACGCGGTGGCAAAATATTGCATTGGATGGATATTGCTTCCGCCATTGCTGCCGGCAAACATTCCAATGCCGTGGTGGTAACCGCTTCGGTCGACAATGTGAGCTTTGAGAATCCCATAAAGATTGGTGATGTAGTAACTATCACAGCAAAAGTTACACGTGTGTTCAATACCTCCCTGGAAACACATATTGCTGTGTGGGCAGAGAATTTGCCATCGCAAACACGATATAAATGTAATGAAGCCTTTTACACGTTTGTTGCTTTGGATAGCAACGGCAGACCACGAAAAGTTACACCCTTGATTCCGGAGTCTGAAGACGACAAGCGAATGTTTTCAGATGCTCTGGGAAGGCGCGAGTTGAGGTTAGTATTAGCCGGCAGAATGAAATTGAGCGAAACACATGAGCTGAAATCGCTGTTAGGCTAGATTTTCGTTAGTTATAGCGAACTTCAATATGTGAATTGAAGATTTATCTTTGGCACCCTTTCACACCACACTGAACAAAATTTATTGAAATGCAATCGAGATTTGTTGCCTCCGGCACGAACAAAAATGAGGAGAAGGTTATCCTGGCATATGAACTGAATGAATCAGCATTTCGGGTTGATTTGCGTGTAATACCCTTGGCGGCCATAGATAAATCTCAGCTAGATCATCTGGAAAATAAATGGACAGCAGGGGAGGAGTTCTCCTTTCCGGAGGGAACGGAAGTGATTACCCCTAACCCGAATGATGAAACGATATTGCCGGATAACATTCTCTCTTCTGAAACGGGCAAAATAAGAGGCAAACAAAACGAGTGGGCATATCAGTTACTCACTGCGAAACTATGGGAAAGCTACTTGCAGGAGTTGGAAGAATTGATTCAAAAATCGAATTCGCTTACACAATACGACCGCCAGTTGTTTGATGATGCCAAATCTTTTTGGGAGCGTGTTTTGGAACATCGGAAAGAACGCGACATCAGTCAGGAACGTCTGGACAAAATTAAAGATGATGTGAATTCAGTTTTCGAAAAGCTAAAGACTTTCCGAAAAACAGAGAGTGCAGAGTTCGAAGCGGCTTCAGCAAAAGTAAGAGATGAAATTGTAGCATCCATTGAGGTTGTCAAAGCAAAGGCGGATGAGAAAGCTAACTTCAAGGTATTGATGGAAGATTTGAAAACGCTACAAGCAGAGTCAAGAAAAAATCGCTTATCCAAGAACGATGACACACTGGTGAAAAAAGCATTTGATTCCGCCTTTCATCACATTAGTGAACAGCGGAACCATTTCTTCTCCGATAAGAACGCAGCTCGAATCAAGGGATTAAATGAAGTAATTAGGAAAATGGAGGCATCCTTAGAGCACGATAAAAAGGATCTTGAATATTTTCAACGTAAAGCGAATAGCCCCAATGTAAAAGCGCTGGAATTGCAATTGAACCATGTAAAAATCAGGATGCTGAATGAAAACATGGCCTCCAAAGAGGAGAAACTGAAAGATATTCGCGCTACCTTGGCTATGCTGACCAAACAGTCCAATAAGGTGGCTAAGAAAATGGAGGTAAAGTCTGAAAGCGAACAACAAACAGTATCTGAACCCGCTTCCGATTCTTCTAGTATTTCACCAAACGAGTAAATTTTTGCTGACCGTTTGCTTCAATCATAAAGCCGTAGGTGCCTACACTTAGGGTCGATGTTTCTACTTCTATCTTCTGTTTGCCTTTGTTAAACAATTTATTGCTGATGGTTGATAACGCTTTCCCATCCATCGATACCATACTTATCTTGACATGTGTAGGCTGCGGAAGTTCAAATTCTATTAGGATGAATTCGCGAGTTGGGTTCGGATAAACTAAGTAGTTGAACACTTTATTGTCAAGAGTTGTCATTCCTGTGGTAGTTCCTGCTGTATCTATCCATACCTCGAATACCTGCGAGGACGCATAGCTGTTTGCATTAGGATTATTGTCGGCAATGTTAGGCTCAAAACTGTTGATTCCTCCTACAATGTATCCGATTCGTTGCGAATTTGGGATGAGGTTCAGGTGGACGAAATGGTCGTGGTATATGGCTACCGAATCGTCCGTAAAGAAGTAAGCATTGGTCCCCATTAATCCCGGCATTCGAATACCTGCGTCTATTTCATGATAAGTCATGTCGATATCGCGAGCTACATCACTAATCGTATTCACAAAAGGTACCAGCGTGTCGCTGGCTTGTTGTCCTGTGGCAGAGTCGATGTAATACATACTCATACCACCAAAAAAAAGATGGTGTTGCAAAAAGGAAATAGAATCATAGAGCGCTGCCACCGCACTGTGATATTGACTTAGATTTTGATTGAAATCATTGCGAATGATAACCGTATCTGGATAAATTTCAACACAGTTGAGATACGGCAGGTTTGCTTGTTTTTGAAAAACACCGCTGTAGGCCAACAGTCCTTTACCTCTGTAAGGGTCTATCATTGGCACCAGATTATAATCCCGTCTGTGAAAATTGTCAGTATCTCTTAACGCTACATAATGGCTTATGCTCAGGTCGGTTCCGTTATCCTCAATCCTAAACTTTCGAATTTCGTTGGTGTAAGTTTGAGTGGCAATTCCAAGTGAACCTAATCGGTCGTAATATCCATCATATCGATGGCCGAATATCAGATAATAGGTAGAATCAAGCTTAGCCAAATGCGCACCACATACTGCCAATACACTATCTTTTATCTGGCGGAAATTGCTTGCAATTGGTTGACCATTGATCACATCCAGCATCAGTTGTTTAATGTTCACAGCTGTGAGGGTGTGATAGGTAATAAAGTCCTGCAGGGCTGCATTAAAACCATAGCCCCCCACCATATACAACATAGAATCTTGTAAATAAAACTGCATGTTGCTGCTGGTAATTGCTTCTCTTATAGAGTCTGGTAGCGAATATACATCCGCAGACCATCGCTCATTTGTAACAGGATTCAGCACATAAATAGTATCCGGCACACCTGTTTCTGTAAACGCAGAAGGAGGAAGAAATCCATGCAGCCCGTTTTTCCTGCCACCAATAAAAAACCATTTGTTATCGTATTTGCCATAGGCTCCGGAGTGAATAGCCGGTGCCACAGAAATGGTAGAGGGCTCCAAACGAATGGTAAACATCTGTTGTGCCGATAAATCCGTGATGGCTAAACAAAAAAGTAATGAAAGAAGAAAACGCATCCTAATTAAAGTTTTTATTCAACAATCAATCTGCGAGATGCCAGCGATTTTTCATTTCGGGCAATTAAGGTATAAACACCGCTTGGGAGTTGAAGTTGAATATCTGTAACATTCATACCAGCGGTGAGGGTCCATGTTTTTTCAAAACACAATCGGCCTGTAGCGTCTAATATCTCAATGTATGTAGATGTGTTCTCCGGAGATTTTAAACTAACAATAAGTTTATCCTTCACCGGATTGGGTTTTAAAAAAAGATTTAACCCGTTTACGGGCTCCGTAATGCTGTTGCAAATATCCACCTGCATTTGAAAACTATCGCGTGTAACACATCCACCAGCGTTAGTAAACTCATAAAAAACCCACTGATCTGCAGCGCTGATAGCTTGGGCCGGATTAAAATCTGCTCCTGAAACTGCGTTGCCGGAGATTATACCTCCAGACGGTGAAAAGAAATTGTTGATAGTTACAAGTCCTGCATTACTACAGTAGACACTATCCGGGAAGTTTTTTACAATAGGTGTAATATCATTTACGGTAATGGAAACGCTCAACTTAGATACACAACCTTGTGGGTTTTCATAGGTGTATTCTACTGCGTTGTTGCCAATGTTGGCAGAGGCCGGTGAAAAAAGATTCCCTTGTACAGCCGCGCCACCCGAGTAAACCCCTCCAGCAGGAGATACTGCACTCACTAAAGAAAATGAGGGGTCATACGAACAATAGCTATTGATATTGCCCGGAACCAAGACAGTTGTATCCGCTACCGTTACATACACCGAGTCGCTCATAGTTTTGCAAGCGGCATTCAATGGTTTGCTGACTTCCACTTTGTACCAACCGTTTTGCGTTGGCAAAAATTCATTGGAAGTAGCCCCGTTAATACTGCCATTGCTGGTATACCACTGGTAAGAGAGTGTATCTCCTTTTAATGCTCGTAATGCCACAGAACTGCAGGATGCAATAGAATCTTCGAAAGTGATAAATGCTACCGGATTGCAGTCGGACGTTTCGGTAATACGATAAATACGTCCGGTGGAACCGGAGGCGGAGCCTCGGTAAGAGAGATACAATTCTCCATTATTGTCCTGTCCAAACGAAGTGTATTGATAGTTATCGAAGTTCTGCAAAGTATCCAAATCGAACACATTACCGTTTTTAATGATGGTCCATATTTGACCATTGCAATAATCAGTAAATAAGTATCGGCCAAATAGTTTGCGCCGTAACTCATCCCGGTTAACGACCACCCGACGGTCGGGATCGGCAGCCTGCCAGGCCGCCGCCCAGGTCGACTTCCCCGCACCAGGCAGTCCTCGCAACACGATCACTCCCGC
>CAYQRR010000179.1:4576-5753 GCA_964419635.1 uncultured Chitinophaga sp.
GAAGAGTCAGAATCACAAACGGATCAGAAGTTCCAGATTTGTCCATTGCAATAATCGGTAAATAAATATCGACCAAATAATTTACTGTATTGTGCACCACGATACACATAACCTCCTGTGATAGAACAAACACCGTTGGCATGGTCAAAAGCGGCAACAGGTTGCACAAAATTGGAGATGGGAGTAGAACACCCGTTATAGGCTACAAAGCCTTCTCTGCACTTCCATCCGTAGTTTTCGCCACCGGTACTGGAAGCAGCTTGAAAATTGTCTTCCTCCTGCATACTTTGTCCAACGTCTGCCAGCCAAAAATCTCCGGTAACTTTATCAAAACTACAGCGCCATGCATTGCGTAAACCGTACGCCCAAATTTCTGGTCTGGAGTTAGGGTCCGATACAAAAGGGTTAGAAGCCGGGATTTGATAATTGACAGCAGGGTTACTGACATCAATACGGAGCATTTTGCCCATCAGTACAGCTTTGTTTTGTCCATTTCCTTGTGGATCTCCACCGCTCCCGCCATCGCCCTGGCTGGCATACAAATAACCATCAGGGCCAAAATTCAAGCTACCTCCATTGTGGTTCCAATATGAATCTTTGAAGGAAAGCAGTACTTGTTCGCTGGCCGGATCAGCCACAGAAGAATCTGTAGCAGATACACTAAATCTTGAAATGCGAATGGAGTCTACCCCGGGCCCGGTGGTATACTGAACGTAGAAATATCCATCTTGTTTGTAGTTAGGGCTAAAAGCAAGACCAATCAAGCCTTGTTCATCTTGTGCATTATTTACTAAGGCATCTATATCCAGAAACGGAGTGGTTTGCTTGGTTCCATCTTTATACAAGATACGGATAATTCCTTTCTGCTCCACAATAAAAAGGCGGTTGTCACCGCAGTTTTGAATATCAACAGGGCTGGCATACGCAGTAGCTACTTGCACGAGGCTAATCTGCGGAACTTGTGCCTGAGCAGCAAACAATATCGCAGCAAAAAAAATGGTTGTGGTGATTGATTTCATCGGAATGATTGAAAGATGATTTAATAAAATGCAATATAAAATTTTTAGCAGAGTGCTATTATTCTTAACCTTGTTCATGCTTTCATATTGGGAGAAGGAATCTTTTCTGGAATACGATTTTATCATCATAGGCAGCGGAATTGTGGGGCTAAGTACGG
>CAYQRR010000180.1:0-5707 GCA_964419635.1 uncultured Chitinophaga sp.
TGCTGGATAACCGGCTCGACATTATAGCTACCGACCATGCCCCGCATACCAGAGAAGAGAAGAATAATTTCTATTCTAAGGCTCCTGCCGGGCTTCCTCTGGTGCAGCATAGTTTGAACATAATGTTGGAGTTTTATCACCAGGGGAAGATTTCGCTGGAGCGGATAGTAGAAAAAATGTGCCATGCACCGGCAGACTGTTTTGAGTTGAGAGAACGCGGATTTTTGCGTGAAGGATACTTCGCTGATATAGCATTAATCGATATTCATCATACCTGGTCTGTAAAACCCAACACCATTTTTTACAAATGTGGTTGGAGTCCTTTTGAGGATTACGAGTTTAGGGGTAAAGTGCTAAAAACTTTTGTAAATGGACATTTAGCCTGGGATAATGGCTTTTTTGATGAGTCAAAAAAAGGCGAGCGACTACTATTTAACAGGGGTGAAACCAAGGCGTAATCGATGAAGATACTTTTGGTGGAGCCTTTTTTTTCAGGCTCACATAAAAAATGGGCCGAAGAATTTCAACGTTACAGCTCACATACCATCCAAATTTTATCCCTGCACGGTAGCCACTGGAAATGGCGTATGCATGGCGGGGCGGTTACACTTGCCGAACAACTGAACAGTGCTATCGATTTTGAAAAGCCTGATTTGATTTTGGCTACTGACATGATTGATTTGAATCTGTTTCTGTCGCTTACCCGTACACGAACATGCGGAGTGCCGGTAGCACTATACTTTCACGAAAATCAGTTGAATTATCCCTGGTCTCCTGGAGATGCGGATGTGAAGCTGCAACGCGATAATCATTACGCATTTATTAATTACACATCGGCTCTTTGTGCCAATAAAATATTCTTTAATTCCAGTTACCACCGCGATGCTTTTCTACAAGAGCTGCCACGTTTCTTAAAAGCATTTCCGGATCATCAAAATGTGGGAACAATTGCCGGAATAGTTGCGAAATCGGACGTACTGCCTCTGGGAATGGATCTGCAGTCTATGGATAAATACCCAAAAGAGAATGTTCAAAAACCAAACAGAGCGGTGTTGTTATGGAATCATCGATGGGAGTTTGATAAAAATCCGGAACATTTTTTTAACGCGCTTTTTCAACTGCAAGAGCGTGGGATTGATTTCAAACTCATTGTGTTGGGAGAGTCGTATGGAAAATCACCCCACATTTTCAAAATGGCCAAAGAAATACTAGCCGATAAAATTTTGCAAATGGGCTTTGCTGAGACACAAGAAGAATACGTTCGATGGTTGCGTATGGCTGATATTTTGCCGGTTACCTCTATCCAGGATTTTTTCGGGGGCAGCATCATTGAAGCCATGTATAACAATGTGGTGCCGTTTTTTCCAAAACGGCTTGCTTACCCGGAACACATTCCTGCTGCTTTCCACTCTACTTTTTTTTATGAGGAAGCTGATTTTGTCAATAAACTACAGCGAAGAATAATGGATGTAAAGTATATCCGGGTAATGGATACTAAACAATATGCACAGCGCTACGATTGGTCTCATCTCATTAGCCATTATGATATTGAAATGACTGCCGCTGCTAATTTTAAGTAATCTGAGATTTCTCATGTTGCACTTTCAGCGAACCTCTTACATTCGCGCTTGTTTAGATTTAGTCTAAGTTAATTTAATGCTCTGCTCATGAAGAAGTTTGCGCTTTTGTTTTCACTCCTCCTCTTGTCTGTGTGGCTATATGCTCTAAACCCGGAGTCGGCCAGAATTTTGGTGCACACCCTCAATTATCTCGGAAGTGACTACAAAAACGCAGTAGATGGAAACAAGGTGGTGGACGAGGAGGAATATGAAGAAATGTTGGAGTTTTGTGAGGATGCCGAAAAGTATTTTAATGAATATGCCCGCGGTTGGAAGCAAGAGGATTCTATAGCTGTTGGCAAGATGATTCGGGAGATTGTGCAGGCGGTGGAGCAGAAGCAACCGGCTGAAGCGGTAGCAGAAAAATGTGCAGCGGCTAAACTCAAAATAATTGCTGCCACTGGCCTTAAAACATATCCTTCCTTTTTTCCGGATATCGGGAATGGCTTACGCATTTTTAAAACGGAATGCGTGAAATGTCATGGTGAGCAAGGATACGGTGATGGGTTGGAGGGATTGGAACTGAACCCTAAGCCCCGCAATTTTCATGATGATGGTCGAATGCAGAGCATGTCGGCAGCACACATTTTTAATACCGTAAGATTGGGCGTGGAGGGCACCGGAATGCGCGCCATCCCATATTTGGAAGATGAAGAAGTGTGGGATGTGGCTTTTTATGTTTTAAGCATTCGTCATAATAACCCAGGGAAATCCGATGCGCTCAATACCGAAAATGTTTCTTTGGAACAATTGTCGGTGTGGAGTGACAAAGAATTGCAGCAGCAATTTTCTTTCAGTAACGAACAAATAGCTCGCTTGCGGCACAGCATTCCGGAAGTGACTAAGGATAAATTTTTAAAACTTGCTTCGGACGGCTTCAGCAAAGCACTTAGTTTATATAAACAACAACAATACCGCGAAGCCTCCGATATGGTATCGTTGGCTTATTTGGAAGGCATAGAGCCCATTGAGTTGCAGTTAAACTCTACTGACCCCTCGCTGAAAAAAAATCTTGAAATGCAAATTCAGCACCTGAGAAAACTCATACGCGATAAGGCCGGGCAAGAAGAATATGAAGCAGCCACCAGCGAAATGCAACAAACGATTATCAAGATCAGTCAATTGTTGGAGAAGAAAGAATACTCTTTCTGGATGGCATTATTTATGACAATTTCTATCATGCTTCGAGAGGGTTTAGAGGCTTTCCTGGTCATTTTAGTGATACTGGCTGTGCTGCGGTCAGCAAAAGTAAACGGAGCAGAACGGATGGTTCATTTGGGTTGGATTCTGGCTGTATTCACCGGAATCATTCTTTGGTTTTTGGCAGGTAAAATTATTTCCGCCAATCTTCAACATATGGCATTGATGGAAGCGATTGTTTCTTTTTTAGCAGTGCTGATGTTGTTATATGTTGGTTTTTGGCTGCATGGCAAAAGTGAGATTGAGAAGTGGAAAAAGTACGTAAATGGTTTAGTGAATGGCGCTGTGAAAAACGGCAGCATGCTGGGTTTAATGGCGCTGTCTTTCTTTGTAGTGTTTCGCGAAGTGTTTGAGTCAGTATTGTTTCTCTCGGCCTTAAATATTGAATCAGGCGGTACACATACACAAACTATCGCCTTAGGAGTGTTGGTGGCTTTTATGGCGGTATTACTTATCGCCCTGGTTATTATTCGATTTTCTGCAAAGATTCCTTTACCGGCTTTGTTTAAAATTTCATCTTTCGTAATGGCAGCTTTGGCCGTTGTGTTGGCTGGCAAGGGTGTTCACAGTCTTCAGGAAACTGGAATGTTGGAGGTGCACTCTTTGCCGATAATGCGAATAGAGATGCTCGGTATTTACCCAACCCTAGAAACCTGTATAACACAGTTGACCGTAGCCGTAATCGCTTTCCTGGTTTGGAAACGTGGATCAACTAAGTAGTCTCAGATTCCTTGCTGTCGCCTGAGTTCGCTGAGTATTATACCGGTCGCCACCCCGGCATTTAAAGATTCTGCTTTACCGAAAGAAGGAATTGTGATACTGTGAGTCACCCGTTTTTCTACTGCGCTTCCTATGCCGTTTGCTTCATTTCCAATCACAATGAATCCGTAATCAGGCAAAATTGCCTGATAAATGTTTTCTCCTTGCATAAACGAACCTACCACCGGCAAGTGGCTGTTGTTCAGGAGTAATTGTTCAATGTCAATGTGTGTGCAAACTACTCTGAATAAAGAGCCTTTGGAGGCGGCCACTGTTTTGGGATTGTATAGGTCTACCGAGTTGAGCGAGAAGAAAACTTTGGATATTCCAAACCAATCAGCAGTTCGAATGATAGTGCCGGCATTGCCAGGATCGGCAATATTATCGCATACAACTAACAACTCTTGCTCTAAGCGATGGACATCACCTATTGGATTTGGTTCCGGTATATTGACTACCGCCAAACATTTATCCGGATTGCTTTGCGTAGCTATTTTGCTCAAATCATTGTCGGACACAAGTACGAATTCCGTAGCACTGTGTGCTGCTTGCAGGCTTATTGGAAAAGTGGAGAATAGAGTGTCCACACGCAGCGAAGACGATAATAACTCAAAAACCATCTTCTCGCCCTCGACCAAAAATTTGCCATACATTTGACGAAACTTTTTCTGGTGCAATGACCGGACAAAACTTATCTGATTTTTAGAAATCATATTGAGCTGCAATTAGAATTGGCACAAGAATAGACATAAGTAAGGTTAATAAATTCGCGGAATGCAAATACGGGAGGGGGCTACTTTTTTTAGGTCGGTGATAATGCTGCTGGCTTTTGTGTCAGTGTCTTCCTGTAAGGTAACACGCGATTTGGCAAATGACGAGTCGCTGCTGGTTAAAAATAAAATCGTGTTAAAGGACAAGCTACCGGTAGAGGAGAAGGATAAAGTGCGCGAGGACTTGTCCAATATTGCAGCACAAAAGCCAAACCGGAAGTTTTTGGGCTTTATGCCATTTAAGATGTGGATTTATTACACGGCCACACGACCCAATAAGCGGCTTACCAAATTTAGACGATGGATGATAGAGAAAGTGGGTGAAGCTCCCGTGATTTTAGATACCTCGTCTACTTCACGAAGTGTGCGTGCCATGGAAAATTATCTGACCAATTTTGGGTATTTCTATGCCGATGTGCAGGATACTACTATCATAAAAAACAAGAATGCATCCATTAGCTACAATGTGCACACCGGCACTGCCTGGCGAATTGGGGAGGTTAAGTTTATAGCCAGAAATACTGCAGCCGATTCACTCATTCAAAAGAGAATGTCGCAGACCGTACTTAAAAAGGGAGAGCGTTTTGATATTGCCAATCTGAAAAATGAGCGTGCCAGAATAGAAGATACACTTCGTAATAACGGCTATTTTTATTTCAACAGAGAATACATTACGTATGATCTAGATACTGGAAGTAAGCGGCAGACGGTAAACATTAAAATAACTATCAATCCGCCCAGTGATACCTCTCAGCACTTACCCTACAAAATCAATCATATCTATCTGATTACCGACTACGTGTCCGACATATCCAGAGATACAACACAGCGCGATACCACAGTTTTAAATGAATACAGTTTTATAGCACAACATCGCAGAATGCGCGACAATGTGCTGCTGGATGCGGTGTACATCAGTGGCCATAAGTTGTATGCGAAGGACAATGAACTGAATACAATCAATCGATTGTCGCAGTTAGGTATTTATAAATTTATCAGTGTCAATTTTGAGCGTACTAAAACGCTTCCGGGAAATAACCTGGATGCCTTTATTTACCTCACACCGGCTAAGCGACAGGCGGTGTCTGCATCGGCTGAGATGAATGTAACCAACGAGGGATTTTTGGGGATGGCGAGTACGCTTTCTTACAAGAATAAAAATCTGTCGAAGCGGGCCGATCAGTTTTTGTTTGATTTAGGTGCCGGTATTCAGCTCCGTTTGGCGCGCAAGGAAAAAGTGAAAATTATATCGGGCAATATCAATGTCTCATTAACGTATTACCTCAATCGATTTGTTCCATTCAAGAAACGAATTTTTGCTCAGTATACACAGCCCAGAACTCGTCTCAACACCAGCTA
>CAYQRR010000181.1:0-5694 GCA_964419635.1 uncultured Chitinophaga sp.
AAGAGCGCTGGATGTTTCCAGCGCTCTTTTTTTTTGTAGACTATGATACCAGTTTCTTGTAGCGGAAACGTTTGGGTTCTTCATCCGATATGCCCAGTCGTTGCTTCTTATTCTCTTCGTAGTCGCTGAATCCGCCCTCAAAGTAGTAAACCTGTCCTTCGCCTTCAAAGGCCAGAATATGCGTGCACACCCGGTCCAGAAACCAACGGTCGTGGCTGATGATCACCGCACAACCTGCGTAGTTTTCCAAAGCTTCCTCCAAGGCGCGGATGGTGGAAATATCTAAATCGTTGGTAGGCTCATCCAGCAATAATACGTTGGCCTCTTCGCGCAAGGTAAGCGCCAGGTGCAATCGGTTTCGCTCGCCACCCGACAGCACTTTAATTTTCTTCTGCTGATCGGCACCGTTAAAATTAAACCGGCTTACATAGCTGCGGCTGTTCAGTTTCAGTTTTCCGAGTTCTATCCATTCATCTTCGTTGCTGATAACCTGCCACACATTTTTTTCGGGGTCTATGTTGGCATGTGTTTGGTCCACGTAGCTCAGCTTCACGGTGTCGCCTATTTCAAAGCTGCCGGAGGTGGGTTTCTCGAGGCCCATGATCATGCGAAACAAAGTGGTTTTGCCGGCTCCGTTGGGACCTATGATGCCCACAATGCCCCCTTGCGGCAAACTGAAGTTGAGGTGCTCATACAAAATTCTGTCGCCAAAGGCTTTGGTCACCTCCTTGGCCTCTATCACCTTGGAACCCAGGCGCGGACCCGGTGGAATATAAATCTCCAGTTTTTCCTCGGCCTGCTTCACATCTTCCTGCAGCATCTTTTCGTAGTTGGCAATACGCGCCTTCCCTTTGGCCTGGCGTGCCTTTTGTCCGCTGCGGGCCCACTCCAACTCGCGCTGCATCACCTTTTGGCGTTTGCTCTGCGCGGCTTCGTCCTGCGTCATGCGTATTTGCTTTTGCTCCAGCCAGGAGGAGTAGTTGCCTTTCCATGGAATGCCTTCTCCCCTATCCAGCTCCAATATCCAGCCGGCCACATTATCGAGAAAATAACGGTCGTGCGTGATACAGATAACCGTTCCTTTATACAATGCCAGGTGATGTTCCAGCCACAATACCGATTCGGCATCAAGGTGGTTGGTCGGCTCATCGAGCAACAATACATCGGGCTCCTGCAACAGCAATCGACATAGCGCCACTCTGCGTTTTTCGCCACCCGACAGGTTCTTTACCAATGCATCCGGGTCGGGGCATTGCAAGGCATCCATCGCGCGGTTAAGCACCGAGTCTATTTCCCAGGCATTGGCCGCATCTATTTTGTCTTGCAGCACCCCCTGACGGTCGAGGAGTTTCTCCATCTTTTCGGGAGCCAGGTCGGGGTCGCCAAAAGCTTCACTGATTTGGTTAAACTCGTTCAGCAGGTCAAAAATCTCCTTCTTGCCCTCGCGCACAATTTCTATCACCGTTTTGGTTTCGTCCAGTTTGGGTTCCTGCTCCAGCAGTCCCACGGTGTAGTCTTTGCTCTTGTCTATTTTGCCCTGGTAGTTTTCATCCAGGCCTGCAATAATGCGGAGCAAGGTCGATTTACCCGAGCCATTGGCACCTATAATGCCAATCTTGGCACCATAAAAGAAACTGAGGTAAATATCCTTTAAAATAACCCGGCTGGGCGGAATGGTTTTGCTGAGGCCGGTCATCGAAAAAATAACGGTATTGTCTGCCATAGTATCGTTTAAAATGAGCCGCGAATATAGGAGAAGAACTTTGTCAGCGGCATGCCTTACAGGAGCAAACAAGTTTTCTATATTCGCCCGCTCTAACAACCAAAAATATGGCCGCTACCGCACAACCGCTCACCGGAATGAACTTTGAATACAACGACAATCAAAAAATGATTACCCAAACCATTCGCGATTTTGCCGACCGCGAAATACGCCCCAAAATGATGGAATGGGACGAAGCGCAAACCTTTCCGCGCGAGCTGTTTCACAAGATGGGCGAGCTGGGATTTATGGGCGTGTATGTGCCCGAAATTTATGGCGGTTCGGGGCTCAGCTATTTTGAATATGTAACGGTAGTATCCGAGATTGCCAAGGTGTGCGGCTCTATTGGATTATCCACTGCGGCCCACAACTCGCTGTGCACCGGCCACATTTATTACCACGGCACCGAGGAGCAGAAAAAGAAATATTTACCTAAGCTGGCCAGTGGCGAGTGGATTGGCGCCTGGGCCCTTACCGAAGCCAACACCGGCAGCGATGCCATGCGCATGAAATGCACTGCCAAAAAGGTGGACGGTGGCTGGGTGCTCAACGGCAACAAAAACTGGATTACCCACGGAGCCACTGGCGATGTGGTGGTAGCTATTGTGCGCACCGGTGAACTGCTGGACAGCCACGGCATGACCGCCTTTATTATTGAAAGAGGCACCAAGGGCCTTAAAGCCGGTAAAAAAGAAAACAAGCTGGGCATGCGCGCCTCCGAAACTGCCGAAGTGATATTTGAAGATTGTTTTGTGCCGGACGAGAATGTGTGTGGCGGCACAGCCAAAATAGGCAGCGGATTTCAGCAAGCCATGCAGATATTGGATGGCGGACGTATTTCCATTGCCGCCCTGGGCCTGGGCATTGCTAAGGGCGCTTACGAAGCCAGTGTAAAATATGCCAAAGAGCGAGAGCAGTTCGGGCAACCGATTGCCAATTTTCAGGCCATTGGGTTTAAGCTGGCCGACATGGCTACCAAAATTGAAGCGGGCGAACTGCTGACCATGCAGGCCGCCTACCTCAAAAACGAGCACAAGAAAATGACCAAAGAGAGTGCCTTTGCCAAGTATTACACCTCCGAAATTGCCGTAGAAATATCCACCGATGCCGTACAGATTTTTGGCGGCTATGGCTACACCAAAGACTTTCCGGTAGAGAAATTTTACCGCGACTCTAAGCTGTGCACTATAGGCGAAGGCACCAGCGAAATTCAAAAGCTGGTGATTAGCCGCGAAATCATGAAAGGAAATATCTAGGCCCCGATTTGTATTTTTAGAATTCAATTTTACATTTGCACCTCTTAAAAAAATAACCGAACATGCTTTTAATTGACACCCGCGAATCTGACACTATTGACAAGGCCCTTAAAAAGTATAAAAAGAAATACGAGAAAGCCGGTATTCTTCGCGAATTGCGCGCCCGCCAAACGTTTACCAAAAAGAGCGTAAAGCGCAGAGGCGAAGTGTTGAAAGCTGCTTATATTCAAACTCTCCGCAGAGCCGAGCAAGCCTAATACAAACCCTGTTTTACATATACAATACCCCATCCTATCCGGATGGGGTATTTTTTTGGGGGCATAGGGGTTTGTCCGCGGCTAAAGCCGCCTTACAATTTGCAATGAGCAATTGGCCATGAACAATAGGACTTCTGCTTTGCGGAGCGCTCTATCTGCATTTTTTAAACCACATAGCCACATAGTGAACATAGAAGGAAGCCTTGATTGCCAGAATGGATAAGGCGGAGAGGAGGAGGCGGCAGATGGTATAGGGTTCTGCCTGGCTGTTTAGATTGAGGAGGCGAGGATTATTGGAGAAGGCGCGAAGGAGATTTGATATGGCGCGTGCCATTTTGAGGCAGGCGCGTGCCGTTCGGAAGCAGGCGCGTGGCCATTTTCCGATAGCGTGAGTATTGCTGGTGCAGACGCGCGAAGAATTGGAAATGGCGCGAGCCAGTATGGCGCGGGCGCGAAGGATTTTGCTGAAGAAAAACGCATGATTGGAGTGGAGGCGGATTGAATAACTGAAGAGGCGAGCCATTTTGCCAATGGCGCGAAGGAGGGTGCCTGTGCAGGCGAGTGGACGGTGTGAGGGCGCGAACGATGGCGGAGGAGGCGCGAGGGGTGTTTTGGGTGAAAAATGGGGGTATTTGGCAATTATTTGGTGTGGTGATTAGCAGATGTGGTGAGTTACTTGACACAGTTTATTTTACACTCCGAACAGACCCCAAACTCCCATTGGAAAACTTTGTATGCCAATAGGAAAACTTCGTATGCCAACAGGAACGTGGCGTATTCCTATTGCTTTACCACAAATTCCAATAGGAAATGATTGCATTTTACGTTTTAGTTTTCCCCCAAAAATGGCTACTCAGCATAAAAAAACCGGAAAACATAATGGATATATTTTTCTATCATAGACTAATATTTCAATCATAAATTATGGATATCAGCAGTTGGAAAATTGAACCCGTAGTGCATGAAAACAGCAAGCGGCTGGCACTAAGATTTCCCAATAAGAAAGACTGGAACGACTACGCCCGCAACCTGAAAGGAGCGCGGTGGAGCAGTACGCTCAAAGCATGGCATGTGCCCGATACGCCTGCTAACCGTAAGTTGTTTCAGATGCCCGAAAAGGAGCCTGCCTATATGACTGCGATACCCGATGCGGCTATTCAGCAATGCTTAAAAGCCGCAGCCGGCAAGATAAAACTGAAGGGCTTTAGCCCTGAAACCGGCAAGAACTACGGCCATCATTTAAAGGAATACTTTACTGCAATAAGTAAAAAATACAAGCCCGGTGAAATAAGTAAAGACACAATAGAAAAATACCTGCTGTGGCGGTTGGAGAAAAAAGAACCCAGCGAAAGTGATATGAACAGTCACATCAACGCCATTAAGTTTTATTACGAGCAGGTGCTGGGTAGAAGCCGTATGCTGTTTGAATTACCACGCCCTAAAAAGCCGCTGCAAATACCGCGCATGTTTAGCAAGGAAGACATTGAAAAGATACTGAAGGCAGTTGAAAACGTAAAGCACAAAACCATATTGCTGTTGTGCTACAGCAGCGGTCTGCGGGTTAGCGAAGTGGTTAACCTGCGGGTGAATGACATTGACAGCAACCGAATGGTCATTAATATAAAAGCCGCAAAAGGTAAAAAAGACAGGATTGTGCCGCTGAGCCCAACTACACTGACATACCTTAGGAGTTACTTCATAGAATATAAACCAACCGATTTTTTCTTTGAAGGACAATATGATGGCGAGCATTACAGTAAAAGGTCGGCACAAACAATATTGGCAACAGCAAAGAAAAAAGCTAAGGTTTACAAGCCCGGAAGCATACATGCTTTAAGACATAGCTATGCTACCCATTTACTTGACAAGGGCGTGGACATTACTTACATACAAAAGATATTGGGGCATAACGATTTGAAAACCACTTTGCGTTACTTGCATGTAACTAATAGGGACCTAAGCCGGATAGAAAGCCCGCTTGAAGACTTAGACATATAAATCGATAGTACAAAAAGCGCAACTCAAACTTGCGCCTTTTGCCCCATTTCCGGACAAAAAGCGCAAGTTTTGTCTTGTTTGCAGGAAAAAACTTGCGTGTATATTTGAGTTATAGGTAATTTTATTTTGGTTTACCCTTTCCAATTTTTTATTTTTCTCTAGGACAATGTTGTTTTTATTTTGTTTATTATTGACTGACAAATTCATTTACTTATGACAAACAAAGAGTTTAAAATTTGGGACTACGTTGTTTATGATGGTATTGACACTGACCTCATTAAAAATGGAGAGGTTTGTCAAATAGTTGCTGACAAAGACACCCCATACAAGATGACAATACCACCGCATACACCTAATTATCCTACTTATGGTAATGACTTTGTAATCAACCCTTGTGCGACAGAGGAAGAAATTAAAGCCA
>CAYQRR010000182.1:0-4821 GCA_964419635.1 uncultured Chitinophaga sp.
GACGATTGAGGCATCCGGGTATTCTTCGGCAGCCACCAGTCTGGAAAAGCTGGAAAACACAAAAAACATTTCGCTTCAGGAATTGGCCGTGTCCGGCAACGAGGTGGTAGTTTCTGCTTCGCGTTACTCGGAAAAGTATCTTACTTCTCCAGCCACCATTAGCAAGATAAACCGGCAGGCGATAGCAGCATCTGCCTCGGGTGATTATTTTGAAAGCCTGGGTAATTTAAAGAACGTAAATGTGCTGGGCAGCAGTTTAACATTTAAAGTATTCAACACTCGCGGGTTTGGCACGACCTCGCCCTTTAGAATTGTTCAGATGACGGATGGAATGGACGCCCAGTCTGCCGGGCTTAATTTTGCCCCGGGCACTATGCTGAGCGTGCCGGATATTGACATAGAGAATATGGAGATTATATCTGGTCCGGCCTCCGCTTTATATGGCCCCAATGCTTTTCAGGGAGTGGTATCTATCCATACGACCGACCCCTTTAAGCGTCAGGGCCTGGCCATATCGCTTAAAGGAGCTTCGCGAAACTATTTTGAAGCACAGGCGATGTATGCCGATGTTTTTGGTAAGAAGAAAAAATTTGGCATGAAGCTATCGGCCGGTTACTTATTTGGCAAAGACTGGGAGGCCACCACACCAGAAACTAACAGCTATCTGCCGGTGTCGTCTCCGCCTCAAAATCTGAATGCCAAGGTGGCTGCACTAAGTAATAATGCTGATGCTGACTATGGCGACTTTAACAGCTACACCCAAACCAATGCCAACGCTAAACCAAACAGTACGCCTCCGGGCACTTCTTTTGTGCTAAAACCCTATGCAGAGAATGATATGTGGAACAGAAATGTAAACAGCCTCAAATTAAACTCGCTGTTTGCATACCGCTTTACAGACGAGGTTCAGCTTAGCTATCAATTCCGGCTGGCAAGAGCTACCTCTGTGTATCAGGGCAACAATCGGGCAGCCTTGAAGGATTTTTTATTTCACCAACATAAATTGGAATTGTTGTATGACAACCATAAGAACCACTCCTTTTTATTTCGGGTATATACCAATCTGGAAGATGCCGGCAATTCTTATGATTTAGTGCTGACGGGGATTAACCTGGGGCTGGGATCTCTGGGCGGGGTAACCAACGATTATCTGAAAACCTATGTCAATGCCATAGACTCTATGTCGGGCAACTTCAGCGGTGCGGTGAGTGCAGAGCAGGTGGCGGCTGCGCGCGCTGCTGCTCTGGCTAGTGTGGGTAATAGCTGGCTGAAGCCCGGCACTGCCGCCTACGACAGCACACTGAAAGCTATCATCAGCGACCGCAACAGGCCCTATGGTGGTATGTATACCAGCCGCTCTAATCTGCAACATGCCGATGCGCAATATAATTTTACCAGTAAGTGGATTAATGTAAACGTGGGGGTATCGGGCCGCAGATACCAGCCTATTTCGGATGGTTACATTTTTAATGATGCCCCGGACTCTTCCGGCAAAAAAAATGTATTGCAGTATTATGAGTTTGGCGGATTTGTGCAGTTATCAAAATCTTTTTTGAATGACAAAATTCAGCTATTGGGTTCTTTCCGTGTAGATAAGAGCCAGAATTTCAACTTTCAGTTTTCGCCAAGAGGGGCGGTGATGTTGAATTTTGGCAACCACCATGTGCGGGTGGCCGCGCAGATGGCGTTTAGAAATCCAACCCTGAACGATCAGTATTTTAACCTGAATACCGGAGCCCTTATCGTAAAGGGAAATCTGGAGGGATACAGCAACCTGTATACGCAAAATTCGGTGGATGCCTATAATGCCGTGGCCCCTCCATTGCGCGACCCTGCTACGCTGCAAGTGACCAGTTTGGCGGCTGTAAAGCCTGAAAATCTGGTAGCAGTAGAGCTGGGGTACCGTGCCCTGGTGGCCGACCGATTGCTGATAGATTTTGATGCCTACTACAACCGATACACAAATTTTATTGGCAGCACCAATGTGGCCGCCTTGAAAACCGGCACAGCAGGCGACAGCAGCGGTGTGGCGGCTGTCAACACCCGCCAATACACCACTTACTCGGGAGCGGTGAACAGCAGCACCCCGGTGCAGACCTTTGGCGCGGCTCTGAGCCTGAATGCAAGGGTGTGGAAGTCGCTCTCGGTGTATGCGAACTATACTTTTGCCTTTATGGATACAGTGGGGTTGAATGATAACTTGATACCGGGCTACAATACCCCTATGCACAAAATAAATGTGGGGGTAGAGGCACGCAGATTGTGGAAGGGGCTTGGGTTTGGTATTAATTTCCGGTGGGTGGATAAATATCAGTGGCGCAGCCCTTTTACCGACCGCGCTGCCCGCTTATATAAATTAACTACTGACCAAACCTATGTGCCGGCTTACCATACCATGGATTTGCAAATAAACTATGTGGTTGATAAATGGTTTTCTACTTTCCGCATTGGCGCCAGCAATTTGTATTACAATAAACACATTGAAGTATATGGCGGGCCGGAGATTGGCGGTTTTTATTATGGCAGCTGGACGTTTGACATACCTATGGCGAGTTTAAAGAAGAAATAGGATGAGGTTGTTTGATATCCTGTATGAGGCGCAAAAGCGGTATGGTGATAAAGTAGCCTTTGTAACGACCCGGCAGGGAGAACAGCATGTCATTACATACAATCAATATTTGCAAGAGGCAGAGTATACAGCACTTTGGTTAGAATCGCTAAATGTAAAACCCGGAGACCGGGTAATCAATTTATTAGTAAACAGCGATGACTGGAACGTGTTAGATATGGGGGTGCAATTGTTGGGGGGAGTGCAGGTGGCAGTTTTTTTAAATTATAACACGGATGACTATAAGAAAATCCTTAGCGAAACAGAGGCAAGGGTGGCAGTAGTAGCCAATCCCATTACCAGAAAGCTACTGGAATCCATAAAAGATGATTTGCCAGCCCTTAAGCATATCTTTACGGCTGATGAATTTAGGATAGCCCGAAACAATATATCTCATAAAAACAGGGCTTTTGAAACTTTACGAGAAAATGCTGCTCGTATACGGGATACGGAATTATACAGTATTTACTACACATCCGGCACCCGCGATACAGCCAACGGGGTAATGGTAACTCATAGGGCAGTTATAAAGTGTTTGAGGTTTTTGCGGGAGGCATATGGATTTACCCAACAAGATGCAGCAGTAAGCTATTTGCCTTTAGCTCATTCTTATGAGCGGGCACACAACTACGTTTACCAAATGTGTGGTATGCGTGTAACGTATGCCGAAAATGCACAAAGCGTAGTCGGTAATTTGCAGCAGACAAGTCCCACTTTTTTTACAACGGTTCCTGTCTTGCTGGAGAATCTATATCGAAATCTACCGATAGATGATTTAGAAACCTCCATAAAGAAATTTGTGGCTCTTACGGGTGGGCGAATTCGAATCATTTCTTCAGCCGGGGCACCATTGCCTGAACATTTATTTGATTTTTTTACCCGCATGGGAGTCTTGGTAATGGAGTGTTACGGCACTACCGAGACCCAGATTATTTGCCTGAACAGGTTGCCCGGTGGTATTGTACCCGGCACTGTGGGAGAGCCTTCTCCTCATGTGCAGGTTAAGCTGGCCGATGATGGCGAAATACTGCTCAAGAGTGAATATATGATGCAGGGTTATTACCGCAACCCTGTACTTACAGCAGCGGTTTTTGACCAGGAAGGGTGGTATAAAACCGGAGATTTGGGCCGTTGGGTAAACCAAACTCATTTGAAGATTACGGGTCGCAAAAGAGATGTATTTAAAGCCGCCCATGGAAGGTATATTAGCCCCGAGGCTATAGAGAAGCAACTCCTGCAAATAAAAGGAATATTGCAGGTGATGGTTTATCCCCAAAACGGCCATGTAAATGCACTGGTGGTTTTAGAGCCCTCCACTAGTGTTGGCGAAGTGCATGTTAAAGCCTGCATAGATGAATATAACAGCCAACAGCCCGTGGCCGAACAGGTGGTCGGTGTTCAGTTTCTGTCCGTGCCCTGGACCATTGAAAACGGAGAACTGACCCCTACCATGAAATTGAAAAGACAGGTTATTTTGGCGCGCTATTCCACTTAGCTATGCCCGATATAAAGCAACTGATTCGTATCATAGAGCAAAATTTTCAGGAGCTAAAACCAGGTTCCGTACAGCCTCATACCCGATTTGACGAGTTGCTTGTTTGGAACTCGTTTAACGCCCTACTTATTTATACCATTGTAAAAGAGGAGTATGGTATTGAACTCCCCTGGACCGACTTTAAACACCTGCACACCATTGGTGAACTGCACGCACACTTGCTTAAACTACAACAAGCATGAAAGTGATTGGTTATGGTGTGGTACTGCGTCTGATGGATGCTGCCGATGCAGAGCAAGTGCGCATTTGGAGAAACAGCACCCTTATACAAGCCTACCTCCACCACCCTCAGTCAATTACTTTTGAGCAACAGCAGGCGTGGTTTGCTGCGCTAAACAAGCAACAGAATTATCATTTTATCATAGAAGCTTATGGCCAGGATGTGGGGTTTTGCAGTCTTAAAAATGTAGACTTTGCTTCGCTACGCTGCGAGCCGGGTCTTTTTATTGTAAATGAGCAATATCTGAACTCACCGGTAGGGATAGCCGCTTTGCTCACTTTGCTTGACTATGGCCACTTGTATTTGAAGATGAAGCATTTTTATGGCCATGTGCTTAAAACCAACCAGCGGGCCTATGCCAATTATGAAGCCATAGGCGCGGTGATAACCGGAAACGAAGGCGACCGGTCTTTTATGTTGGAATTGAATGATTATAGT
>CAYQRR010000182.1:4841-5674 GCA_964419635.1 uncultured Chitinophaga sp.
GCACGAGCGATGTTAGTCAGCTATTTCAAATGCAGCGCTCAGATAGCGGTAGTTCAGTAGTAGAAGTTGGCCCATTGTATGCGTCCGTCTATTACCTGCTGTTCGGCCACGGCTACAAACATTGCTCCGGGTTCTTTAAAGGTTACTTGATTGTATAGCTTGCTTAAGAGGGGCAAACCAATGGTGCGCTGTATAAATGTATCGGGGTGCAGGGGATCGGCATGTATAATGCGCTCCAATTGTTCGCTATAGGCCAGGTGACATAGGTTTACCTGCTTTAAAAACGCCACCGTTGCCGGATGAAACATGTGCGCTGCCTCCGGCTTTTGCAGCCATTCAGGCGCATAAAACTCCGGGTATATTTTAAACCTGGTGCTGCCGATATAGTTCATATCTACCCCCACGGCTAATTTGTTTTTGTTGAGCAGTTGCAGCACCCGGGCATTGGTGCCATGGTGGGCCAGTACTTCGTCAATGAGGACCGGTTGATTTTCTATCTGATACCATGCCTCTATGCGCGAGTTTTCAATAGCCGGCCGCAG
The DNA here is from genome assembly GCA_964419635.1 of uncultured Chitinophaga sp. Classification (GTDB taxonomy): domain Bacteria; phylum Bacteroidota; class Bacteroidia; order Chitinophagales; family LD1; genus Bog-950. Next base: position 5,384 of record CAYQRR010000182.1, read on the forward strand.
ATCGTAGCCGATGACAAAGCGGCTTATCTGCGTAGGATTCATGCGGCCGGTGATAACCTGCAGCAGGCTGCGGTTGAGGGTAAAGCCCAGGCTTTCGAAGCGGGGCAGCAATTGCTCAAATTGGTACATAACTGCTGCGGGCTCCTTGTTAAACCAATACTGCACCCTGCGGGCCGATACTACCTCTTGCTGCGTTATTTTGAAGCCACATTCTACCACATAGGGTATGCTTTGGCTTTGAGCAAAGGTGTTAAACAAGCGATGGATTTCTTGATCAACAGGCGTGTGGTC
>CAYQRR010000183.1:0-5666 GCA_964419635.1 uncultured Chitinophaga sp.
GACGAAGTTGCCAATTGTCATACTTGGAGCAGTAGGATCAAAACCTATATAACCGGTGACCATTTCCTTACTCAACAGTTCCTCCGTGCCCGGCATCATGTCGTGCAGCATGTTGCGCCACCGTAATTCTTCAATAAAGTTCATTTTCAAAAAAGTGATTTTGGCAAATATAAACCCCATCGTCTGCTAACCAACCTGACAAAATCTATATTCGTGCAGGCAAATCGAGCTAAGTGAATTTTCTTTCTCATTTCTATTTCGAACTTCCAAACACAAACCCCTACTTCGTAGCCGGACTAGCTATCCCTGATTTGACAACTCGTTTCTCTAAACGGTATAACCAGATTGTAAAACGTGCAGAAATTCCTGCAGCAAATGATTTAGCGGAGCTACACCAGGGCATATTAGCTCATTACGCTGCCGACAAAAAGTTTCATAATTCACCAGTATTTCTAAATCAGGTTTCAGCGCTCATTCAAGAATTTTTAAAACAAGGTCTTGACAGAGGAAAGTGGAGGCTATCGGTTCTTTCTCATTTGGCAGTAGAAATGATGCTGGACCGTCAAATTTACTATCACCAAAAGGAGATTTGCGCCCAGTATTATTGGGTACTAGAACGAGCGGATATAGAAAGAATACAACACTATTTTGACCACATGGGAATGGTTCTTGAAAAACAAGACTTTATTCCTAAATTTCAACTTTATAAAGAAAAACGTTTTTTAGAGCAGTTCGATGATTTGGAGTGTATCCTTTGGGGGCTGAATAGACTTTACAGTTTCATTACCAAAATTTATTTCACGGACCTCGAAAACAAACAGTTTCTTGCTGCGTTGAGCAATATTGATGAGGAGATGCGTTATAGGTGGCAGGATTTTTTAAAAGTGTAATCTGTTTATGAAAAAATACTTGATAACACTGGTTGTGATAGGATTGGCAAGCACCTCCCATTCACAAGCCGTTCGCAAATACAGTAACGAATTTCTGAACATTGGTGTGGGAGCCAGAGGACTAGCCATGAGCAATGCTCAAGTAGCCACCACACAGGATGTTTATTCCAACTATTACAATCCGGCCGGATTGATACATATCCCCAATACTTTTCAGGTGGGTATCATGCACTCCGAATATTTTGCAGGAATAGCTAAATATGATTTTGTGTCTTTTGCAGTGCCGGTTCAAAACAAAAAGCGAGTATTAGGATTTTCGTTTTACCGATTTGGGATAGATGACATCCCTAATACGCTATTCATTGTGCAACCGGACGGCAGTGTCGATTATTCCAAAATAACCTCCTTTAGTGCTGCTGATTATGCCTTTGTATTAAACTACGCACAGACATTACCCATCAAGGGACTGAGCTTTGGAGCGAATGCAAAAGTCATCTACCGGCAAATAGGAAAGTTTGCAAAGGCCTGGGGATTTGGGTTGGATGCCGGTTTGCAATATCGCATTAAACAATGGCGTGTAGGCTTTATGGCACGCGATATTACGGGCACTTTTAACGGTTGGACAATGAGTTTTTCGGATGCAGAGAAGCAGGTTTTGTTACAGACCAATAATGAGTTACCCAAGAACTCGCTGGAAGTCACAGTACCCACATTCCAGTTGGGTGCCGCCTATGAGGGTGTATTTGGTAAGAAAAAACAATTCTCCATTACTCCTGAAATCAATTTTTCCATTACTACGGATGGTAAAAGAAATGTGCTCATAGCGGCTAAACCCATTAGCATCGACATGAATGCCGGACTTGATTTGAAATATGTGGTAGGCAAAGATATTGATGTATCAATCAGAACCGGAGTTGGTAATCTGCAGCGAGCCACCGATGAGCTAGGAAAGAAAAGATTTATGGTATCGCCCAATGTAGGCGCTGGCGTTCATGTAAAAATCATTTCGCTGGACTATGCTTTAACCAACCTAACCACCATTAAAGACCAAAATGATGGGGCAGGGCTTTATTCGCATGTGATTTCATTGCGATTAGACATTAACAAGAAACAAAAAGAGTAGTGTATGAAAAGACTTCTACTCACACTATTAGTATTATATACCGGTCTGGTTTGCCGTGCCCAACCATTTGGCAACGAATGGATAGATTACACTCAACCACATTACAAATTCAAATTGCTCGACTATGGTTTTTACAGAATCCCCTATTCTGTTTTAAGTGCCGCTATTCCGAACATTCAGAGCGTCAACCCAGCACATTTGGCGCTTTATCGAAATGGAGTTGCCGTGCCTATTTTCGTTTCAAACAATATTGCCCTGGGGGTAAATGATTATATTGATTTTTATGGCGAGCGAAACGATGCTTTGGTAGATAGCTTTTATTACAAAACGGCTGCAAACCAAAATAATGAGTACGCCAATCTGCTGACAGACTCTTCTACCTATTACCTAACGCTTCGCCCCAACCTGGTAAACCCGCGTTATATTGAGGTACCCAATAACCTAAGCAACCTTCCGGCCAAAGAAGTTTACTGTTGGAGAAAGCCTTTTCTGCAGTATTTTATAGGAGCATACAGCGAGGGCAAATATTATTCGGTAGGTTCTGATGAGATTTACAAATCACTCTATGAAGAGGGTGAGGGCTTCGTTAATAGCACCTTCTTTGGCACTACTAGCAATGCATCCCAAGCCGTAAATTATGCGGTAAACCGAAACCTCCCCAACCTATACACGGGAGGCCCTGATGCCGTATTTAAAACTTCGTTTGTCAATCGTTCTAACGAATTTCACCAGGTAAACATTACGCTGAATGGCACCACTATTTATCAGCAACCCGGGGCTTCGGGCTTTCGAATGCAAAAAGTAAATCAAAATATTCCCATATCACTTTTGAATAGCGGAAGTAACACATTTGTTTACAGCGAAAACGGCACTGCCATTAGCAACAAACAAAACTCACTAACGCTATGCGAAATTGAATATCCTGCTACTACCGATGCTGCCGGCCTGAACAAGTTTTGGTTTTCACTGGATGCAGACCCCATCAACAAAAAATATATAGAGATTACCGGATTTAATGATAACGGCTCTCAACCACTTTTATATGATTTGACAAACAATTATGTCCTTAAATCAACACAGCCACCCGGTGTATCACCTCTGAAATACGCATTACCACCATCAGCGGTAAAGAGGAATCTCCTACTCATTAGCGGAGCAGCTCCTTCCTTATTTACCATTAATGCACTAAATGTTGTTGCGCTCACTAATTTTTCTGCCGTCAACAAACAAGGCGACTACATTATTATTTCCAACTCCAAATTATTCAACGATGGCAACGGAGTGAATTGGGTAGAAGAGTATCGCAAATATCGTGACATTGACGATAACCCAACTGCCGGAAAATATCAGGCGGTAGTGGTAGATGTGAGCGAATTGTATGACCAGTTCGGCTATGGTATTCATAAATCACCATTGGCCATCCGTAATTTCATTTACTATGCTAAAAACAATTGGACGATTCGACCAGAGCATGTTTTTTTGGTAGGTAAAGCAAGAGAATATAATGCCATGCGCTATAACACTACAGCACTTAATCAATGTTTGGTTCCCACCTTTGGTTACCCGGGATCAGACATATTATTTGCAGCATCTCGCAATAGTGACGAACCGATTGTGGCTATCGGAAGGTTAGCAGCACAAACAGGTATAGAAGTAAAAGATTACCTGGAGAAAATTCAGGTGTATGAAGCAGCGCAAAATACCTACGCCAGCAATCAGGACATTCCCAACAAACTGTGGCAAAAACAAGTGCTTCATTTTGGAGGAGGAACCGGAGCCAGTGAAAGGTTGCAGTTTAGAAATTACCTCGCAAGCTATGAACTGACGGCTGAAGACACCGCTTGGGGGGCTAATGTCACCTCCTTTTTTGCCCAGCAAACCAGTGCTCCGATTGACGAATCGCAGGCACAAATTATTCGGGGTAAAATTGAAGAAGGCGCGTCTTTACTCACTTTTTTTGGTCACTCGGCAACCGGTAATTTTGATTTTAGTATAGATGAACCCGAGAACTATCAGAATTTGGGGAAATATCCGGTTATTATCTCCAACGGATGTTTTGCCGGGTTTATTCACGATGCCGGCAAAGGATACAGTGAACGATTTGTAATGCCCAAAGACAAAGGAGCAGCGGCTTTCTTAGCTACCAGCAGCCTCTCTTTATCCAGCGGACTAAACAATTTCACTTCCAAACTATACAGGCAATTGGCGGTTCCAAGTTACAAGAAAACGTTTGGAATCATGAACAAAGAAACGGTGCGCGATATGATTAACTGCAATTGCAGCAGCGACTTTGATATGATGGTAGCCTATGAAATGACGCTCCATGGCGACCCAGGCATTATTCTCAATCAGTACCCAAAACCAGATTATGCCATCGATGAATCATCGGTATTTTTTACACCGGCCACTATCACCCCCGGGCAGGATTCTTTTGAGGTGAGCGTAGTAGTTACAAACTTAGGCAGAGCCATAAAAGATTCAATTGCCGTTTCACTCACTCGAACGATATTCGATGGCAACTCTCCCATCGTATACAATAGAAAAAAATACATCGCTGCTCCTTATTACAGAGACACCGTTCGTTTCACTTTCCCTACTTCAATTTCCAATTTAGGTGCCGGTCAAAACTTATTTTCTCCTTATGTAGAGGCCGATTTCGAAGTTGATGAAATGGCCGAAATGAATAACGGACTACTGGCTCCGGTGTCTATATATATACAAAGTGATGATGTGCTTCCTATTTATCCATATGAGTTTGCTATAGTGCCTCAGCAAGGAGTAACGCTTAAGGCTTCTACTGTAAATCCATTTGCACCGGCTCGCAACTATAAATTTCAGATAGACACCTCGGAACTTTTTATTGCTCCACTGCAATCCGGCAATGTTTTTCAAACCGGAGGTGTTTTGCACTTCACACCCAGCATAAACTACCTCGACAGCACTGTTTACTACTGGCGTGTAGCTATTGATTCTACTACGCCAAACTGGCACTATTCCTCTTTCATTTACTTAAATGGTGAATATCCAGGATGGAATCAGTCCCATTATTTCCAGTACAAAAAAGATGATTCACTTTATATAAGACTGGACGAAGACAGAAGATTTAAATTCAGAAATACGGTAAATACAATACAACTCACCACTGGAGTAGCCGATGCGGTGGGCGGTAGTTTGGATGCTGATTTAATGGGATGGAATTTGAATGACTATAACATGCACCGATTCAGAATGGGTGGCTGTGGATTTTTATCCGGCATCACCATTGCTGTGATTGATAGTGTGTCGGGACAAGCTTTGCCGAGTGTAAACATTGTATCCGATAATTATGGCGATACCTATGGCAACATGCATTGTTCGAATAAGTATTACTTACAATACGGTTTTGATTTTCCAACGCTGGGCACACACCCCACCACTAATTCCTCCGCACCTTTTTATCAAAAGAAATGGAGCGAGGTTATTAAGACCTTTATAGATTCTGTGCCGAATGGAAATTATATTCTCCTATACTCTAACAATAATATGAACAGTAATTATCTGCAGTGGGATACTACATTGATGAATACGATGTTCAGTTTGGGTTTTATACAAGCTAACTTGCTAAAGACCGGTCAAGTCGGTGGCCCATTTGCCTATTTTACACAAAAGGGAAA
>CAYQRR010000184.1:0-2143 GCA_964419635.1 uncultured Chitinophaga sp.
GTAAACTCCGTGATGGTGATGTGTAATTCGCGGGCAGCACTAAGGAGCGCGTATTCCACTTCTTCGCCTATTACATGCTCCCCAAAGGCGGATACAAAGTGTTTAATTCTGCCGGTAACCAGAATGCGATAAGGCGATTTTGAAACAAATTTTACCGTGTCGCCAATACTATAGCCCCACAACCCGGCATTTGTATTTAGAATCAATGCATAATTAACGTTTAGTTCTACCTCTCTTAAAGAGATTCGTTTTGGGTTTTCCTCAAAAAAATCATCAGCCTTAACAAACTCGTAAAAGATGCCCCCGCTTAAGTTTAGCAGTAGGCCAGGATTGTTTTGTTTGTCCTGGTAGGCAATAAACCCCTCACTTGCCGGATATGTTTCCACCGAATCGATAGCAAATCCTACCAGCGATTCTATTTTGCTGCGATAGGGCTCATAATTTACACCTCCGTAGGCAAATAACTTAAAGTCAGGAAAAATATCTTTTACCTGTCGCTTGCCGCTGAGTTCCAGCAGTTTTTCAAAATACATTACACACCAAGGCGGAATTCCTGAAATGAGACTCATTTTTTCTCGAAGGGTTTCGCGCGCTATAGCCTCCACCTTTTGCTCCCAATCGGCTATGCAGTTGGTAGCATAGCCGGGCATCCTGCTTTGGCGAGCATAGAAAGGTACGTGGTGATACACAATGCCACTCAGGCGACCGGCAGCAATTTGACCGTAATACTCCAATTCGGGTGAACCTTGGAGGAAAATCATTTTGTGATTAAAAAAGTCGGATTGCCCGCTATCCTGCACATAAAGCATCAGCGAGTTTCGTGCCGCGCGAATCATATCGGCCATTTGGGCTTGGCTCACGGGTATATATTTGATGCCTGCAGTGGTGCCACTGGATTTGCAGAAATACAAGGGCTTGCCGGGCCATAGCACACTGGGCCGGCCATCTGCAATATCGGCAATGTCGGTTTGCATGGATTCATAATCTCGAATGCTAACGGCCGATTTGAAATCTTCATAATGTCGGACTGATTTGAATTGGTGCTGTAAGCCAAATCGAGTGCCGGCTGCAGACTTTATAAGGTCTTTCAGCAACTTCTCCTGTAGTTGAATTGCCTGCTGGTGCTCTTGGTAAATAACAGGCGCCAGGTAGGATGCAGCTAATTTGGCAAGTGCAGATTTCAGCATTAAAAACGATTGAATATTGCAGTTGACTACACCGCTACTTCTCCTGCAATAGCAGGATGTGGGTTGTAGTTTACTAATTCAAAATCTTCATACCTGAATTTAAAAATATCGCGCACTTCAGGATTTAATCTCATTTGTGGTAACAGGCGACAATCGCGGCTTAGCTGTAGTTTGGCTTGCTCCATGTGGTTGCTGTATAAATGCACATCTCCAAAGGTGTGTACAAAATCGCCCGGTTCCAGGTTGCAAACTTGTGCTATCATCATGGTCAGCAGAGCATATGAAGCTATGTTGAAAGGTACGCCCAAAAAAACATCGGCACTCCTCTGATAAAGCTGACAACTCAATTTGCCCTGGCTCACATAAAACTGGAACATGGTATGACATGGGGGTAAGGCCATACTGTCTATAAAAGGCACATTCCAGGCGCTTACCATTAATCTGCGCGAGTTGGGATTCTGTTTTATCTGGGCAATCAGATTCGCAATTTGATCTATCGACCGGCCCTCAGCAGTGCCCCAACTACGCCATTGTGCGCCATATACAGGCCCCAACTCGCCCCATTTTTTTGCGAAAGAGCGTTCAGTAGCTATTTTGTGCGCGAAAGTCTTTATGTCTTCTCCACCAAAATCGGCACTTTTCTTATATTTTTCATAAGGCCAGTCATCCCAAATACGCACCCCGTTGCTGCAGAGGTATTCAATATTTGTTTCTCCCTTCAGAAACCAGAGCAATTCGTGGATGATTGCTTTCGTAAATACTTTTTTGGTAGTCACCAGCGGGAAACCGTCCTGTAAGTTAAATCGCATTTGATAGCCAAAAACGCTATAGGTTCCCGTTCCGGTTCGGTCATCCTTGTAGATGCCGGTGTCTAAAATATGCTTTAGAAGTTGGTGATATTGCTGCATTAAGCGAAAATAAGAACTGTGCTTTTTAGCTTGCGAAGGTTGTTCACC
>CAYQRR010000184.1:2153-5665 GCA_964419635.1 uncultured Chitinophaga sp.
AAGTCAGCGGCATCTTTATTTTCACGCCTCGTTTTGCTTGGTCTCATAAAAATTTAAGATTATGACAGAGAGAATACATTGTTTAATTATCGGCTCCGGCCCTGCAGGATATACCGCAGCAATTTACGCAGCACGTGCAGGATTAAAACCGGTGATGATTACAGGAATGCTTCAGGGTGGACAGTTGATAAACACCACTGATGTAGAAAACTATCCCGGATACCCTAAGGGGATTTTAGGTCCCGAAATGATGGAAGACTTCAAAAATCAGGCAGAGCGTTTTGGCACCGATATTCGCTTTGGATACGTATCTAAAGTGGATTTTACGGTTACTCCCAAAAAAATTTGGGTGGATGGTGAAAAGGAACTGGAGGCAGATGCCGTAATTCTGGCTACAGGAGCAGAGGCTAAATGGTTGGGCTTACCAAGTGAAAAAAGGCTCAATGGCTCTGGTGTAAGTGCCTGTGCTGTGTGTGATGGGTTCTTTTACAAAAACACCGAGGTAGCCATTGTGGGTGCGGGCGATACGGCCTGTGAGGAAGCTATTTATCTTTCAAAACTATGCACTACAGTGCACATGGTTGTGCGAAGAGACGAAATGCGCGCCTCTAAAATCATGCAGCAAAGGGTGCTGGATACCAAGAATATTAAGGTTTACTGGAACTCACAAACGGATGAAATTCTGGGTGAAACCGTGGTGGAGGCCGTTCGCATTAAAAATTTAAAATCAGGTGAACTGACAACCATTCCTGTGAGTGGTTTTTTTGTTGCCATTGGTCATCAACCCAACTCTGCAGTGTTCAAAGATTTTATTGACACAGATGAACAGGGTTATGTGATTACCGCTCCCGATTCCACCAAAACAAAAGCAGACGGAGTATTTGCCTGTGGCGATTTGAAAGATAAAGTTTACCGACAAGCTGTAACCGCAGCGGGTAGTGGATGTATGGCTGCACTGGAGGCAGAGCGCTGGCTGAGCGAAAAGGGGATTCATTAAACTACGGAGGGATGTATTCAGTCAACCCCTGAAATAAATTAATCAATCTACGTTTAGTAAATAAAAATTGCCCCCATGAAAGCAGCAGCGAAGCAATTAATCGCACTATTGTCCATCTTTTTATTACTCACCGCATTTAAAACCCGCCAACAGGCCAACGACTGGATTTATGAGCGGGAGAAAAAGGGGATAAAAGTTTTTACCAAGAAGAGTAAATGGGGACATTTTCGCGACTCGAAGGCTACTATGGTAGTTCCTACTTCGGTAGCTGACATGGAAAAAATGCTGACCGACTTTGATAACTATAGCAATTGGATTCCTCGTTGCAAGGCCGCCCGAGTGGTAGCTCGGCTGTCCGATAACGAGTTTATTACCCACATGACATTTAACTCCCCTTGGCCAGTTGCCGACCGCGATTGTGTGATGCGAATAAAAGTTACCCGTGATGCAAAAGGGATAGTGACTATCGCCCAAACATCGGAGCCTAAATACTTAAAGGAAAGCGAAGGCGTGGTGCGTATTCAGCAAATGACAGGCTTGTGGAAGTTGATTCCTGTAGCCAATGGCACTGAGGTGATAAATGAATATTCTACCAACCCCGGAGGTAACATTCCCGACTGGTTGACCAATACACAAAGCGTGGAAGCTCCCATGGAAACTTTTGAAAGTTTGAAGGAGCATGTGACTGTTAAAAAGTAGTTAAATGGATTCTCTTCTGCGGATTCATGAAATAAACATTTCGCTGCTGCGTCTGTTTATTCGCAAAAAATGATTTATGGCAGAACTATCTATTTATAATCTGGAGGTGAAGGATTTATCCGGAAAACCAGTCAAACTTTCGGCTTACAAAGGCAAGACTCTTTTGATAGTGAATACGGCTACAAAGTGCGGACTTACACCACAGTTAGACGCTTTACAAAAGGTATATGAAAAGTATAAAGGCAAAGGGCTTGAGATTTTAGGATTCCCATCTAATAGTTTTATGCAAGAGCCCAAAGAAGGGAGCGATATCGGGCAAGCATGTGCCATAAATTATGGCGTAACATTTAAGATGTTTGAAAAAAATGCGGTAAGAGGCTCCAATGCACAACCCTTATACAAATTGCTTAAAAAGGAAACCGGATATGCTCCTATCTGGAACTTTCAGAAATATTTGGTGGACAAAAACGGCAAAATTGTCGACTGGTTTAACCCCTGGCGACATCCATTAGATGCCAAACTTACCGCTGCCATCGAAAAATGTCTGAAAACACCTGTGGAAAGCTAAAGGCACAACGTTTGACAATCTCCAATACTTTTGCAGAAGAAAAATAATAACCCAATAAACAACAAAACATGGCAACTCAACTAACAGACAGCAATTTCAAAGAGACAGTATTAGACAGCAACAAGGTAGCACTTGTAGATTTTTGGGCAGAGTGGTGTGGTCCCTGCAAAGCCATTGGTCCTATGATTGAAGAACTTTCCAAAGAATATGAAGGCAAAGCGGTAATCGGAAAAGTAGACGTGGACAATAATCCCGAAACAGCCATGAAATATGGCATTCGCAACATCCCCACGTTGCTATTTGTTAAAAATGGTCAGGTAGTCGACAAAGTAGTGGGCGCTGTGCCTAAAGCAAATCTTGTTGCTATGCTCAACAAGCACCTTTCTTAATTCACATTCTAAATTTTATTCTTGCAGAGACGTACATAAGTGCGTCTCTGCTGTTTTATGACAGAACAACATTACTTTCCCGAAATTGAAAATCTGGAACTGCTGGCTCATCAAGTGGTGGAGGGCTTTATCATTGGGTTGCATAAATCGCCATTCCACGGTTTTTCGGTGGAGTTTGCCGAACACCGTTTGTATAACACCGGGGAATCTACCAAGCATATGGATTGGAAAGTGCTGGCCCGGACCGGTAAGATGTTCGTAAAGCGTTATGAGGAAGAAACAAATTTACGCTGTCAAATTGTGATTGATGCGTCTTCGTCTATGTATTTTCCTAAAGACGAAAGCGCGAAAATCAATAAGCTGCGTTTTTCAATATTGTCCGCTGCGGCACTCGTCAATTTGTTGAAACGACAACGCGATGCAGCAGGCCTGAGTGTTTTTACCGATAAAGTAACTGTAAATACCGGTGCAAAATCCAGCACCAAACACCATCAGTTGCTTTTTGCACAGTTGGAAAAACTACTGGCGCAGTCACCATTGAACGTTACTACTAATGCTGCACAATCGTTGCACGAAATAGCCGAAACGGTGCATAAGCGCAGCATGATTGTCATATTCAGCGATATGTTTGATAACATCGACAGCAAAGGAACCGAAGATTTATTTGCAGCCCTTCAGCATCTTAAATACAATAAGCATGAGGTGATTTTATTTCATGTGGTAGATAAAAGTAAAGAGCTGGATTTTGAATTTGAAAATCGTCCCTATCGGTTTATTGACATGGAAAGTGGCGATGAAGTAAAGCTACATAGCAACGAGGTGAAAGCATATTATGTAGAGCAAATGAAAAAGTTTGAAT
>CAYQRR010000185.1:0-5661 GCA_964419635.1 uncultured Chitinophaga sp.
TCCAATTGCTTTGGACGAGGAACTTATTTTTTGCAATACAATGGAACGACAACGCATGCTGGACGAAATAAAACCGACTTATATCATTCTAAAACCAAGTTTGCTTGGTGGATTTAGTGCTTGCGACAGTTGGATTTCGTTGGCGCAAGAGCGAGGAATTGGCTGGTGGGCGACTAGTGCGCTCGAGAGTAATATTGGACTAAATGCTATTGCCCAGTGGGTTGCCACAAAAGATACAAAAATGGTTCAGGGACTGGGCACAGGAGCTCTGTATAAGACCAATACCGCCTCTCCTCTTCATATTTCAAACGGCAATTTGCAATATCGTTGTTGATTTTTTAGCGAAATTTTGTCAACTCCGTAAATGGTTTATGTTTGCGCTCCTTTTTAAAAAAAAGAAGTTCTTTTTAATGCGGGCGTGGCGAAATTGGCAGACGCACTAGACTTAGGATCTAGCGGAGCAATCCATGGGGGTTCAAGTCCCTCCGCCCGCACTTTTTAACCTCAAATTTTTACCTCCATGGCTACTACATTAGCACCGGTTTCAAACTTAGTTTCAAAAATTACTGTAACTCTCAAAAAGGCGGATATTGAATCCAAAGTGAAAGCCGAGCTCAAGAAGATTGCAAAAACGGTTCAGGTTAAAGGCTTTCGTCCGGGCATGGTACCTGTAGACATGGTTAAAAAAATGTATGGCAACGGAATATTAGCCGAGGAGCTTAACAAAACACTTAATGATGAGGTATACAAATATTTGGAGGAAAATAAAGTAGAGTTTCTTGCTTCACCACTACCAGCCGAAGACCAGAAATTAAATGTAGACATCAATAGCATTTCCGATGTGAGTATGGATTATGAAGTAGGTCTTGCTCCGGAAATTGATTTTAGCTACATCGATAAGTCACCTTCCTTTCCTAAATATAAAATTACGGTAGAGGATAAAATGATTGATGAAGAGGTTGATCGTATTCGTAAACGCTTTTCAACATTTGCTTACCCGGACGATGTTCAAGAATCAGACAACCTGACCTTTACTATCGAGGAACTGAATAGCGATGGAAGTTTAAAAGAAGGAGGCCTAAGCACGGTGTCGTCTCTCGCTGTAGACTTGTTAACCGACAAATCGAAGGCTATTGTGCTTAAGCTGAAAAAACAAGAAAGTTTTGAGGCAAATGTTTTTGAGTTAATGGATCGTGATCGCGAATCAGTGGCCAAGAATATTTTGAACATGAGCGATTTATCAGGATTGGAGAGCGTTGGCGATAAGTTTAAACTTACGCTAAACAATATTACCCGTGCTATTCCTGCTGAGGTGAATGATGAGTTTTTTCAAAAAGTATATGGAGAAACCGGACCCAAAACAGAAGAAGAAATGCGGGCCAATATCAAAGCTGATTTAGAAGCATACTTTGACGGGCAAACCGATAGCTACCTTGTCAACGATATCTACAAAGGCATGATGGATCATATCGATTTCCCTTTGCCCGATGAGTTCTTGAAAAGATGGATGGATGTAACTAAAGAGAAACCGATTTCAAAAGAGGAAATTGAGAAAGATTATCCGCAGTTTGCCAAATCGCTGCGTTGGAGTTTAATGGTGCGCAAAGTGGTAAAGGAGCAAAATATAGAGGTTACTGCCGAGGAGATTAAAAATAAGATAAGAGAAAATGCCATCCGCCAGTTGTATGGTTATGGATTGGCTAATATTGGTGCCGAGTGGATTGAACAATTTGTAAATAAACAGGCAGGCGATGAGAAACTCGTAAGACAAACTCGCGAGCAGCTGCTGGATGATAAGGTGATGGATCACTTGAAAACAAAAGTAAAGTTGAAAGAATCTCCTGTGGCTTTGGAAGACTTTAAAAAAATGGTAGAAACAGTAAACGCAACAGTAGAAGATGAAGCCTGAATTAGTTAACTCAGAACAAACAAGAGCCGGTCATTTCGATCGGCTTTTTTATTCCCATTAAGGCCAGAATAGTAGGTGCTATATCTCCCAACTTCCCAGTGTGTAATGTCGGTTTAAAATGATTGTCAACCAAAAAAAAGGGGACAGGATTCATAGTATGCGCAGTATGAGGACTACCATCATCGTTAATCATATAATCAGCATTCCCATGGTCGGCTGTTATTAAAACTGTATAGTCTTTGGATAATGCAAGTTCTGTTACTTGCCGAACTGATTCATCTACGGTTTCAGCCGCTTTAACAGCAGCACTAAACACGCCTGTGTGCCCCACCATGTCTGTGTTAGCGAAGTTGATACAAAAGAAATCTTCCTGGTGCTCTTGTAGTTCTACCAATACTTTTTGTGTAAGTAAGGGAGCGCTCATCTCCGGTTGCAAATCATACGTAGCCACTTTGGGTGAAGGTGCCAGCAAACGAACTTCTCCACGGAAAGGCTGCTCTCGGCCACCGGAAAAGAAAAAGGTGACATGCGGATATTTTTCAGTTTCTGCAGCACGCACTTGCGTTTTGTCATTTTGTTCCAGCACTTCCCCTAAGGTTTGCTGGAGGTCTTCGTTATGAAAAATGGAGTGAATGCCTTTGAACTTATGGTCATACACCGTCATGGTTGTATAATGAAGATTCCGTTTTTTCATACCAAAATCAACAAGGTCTTCTTGTGTAAGTGCTTTGGTAATCTCACGGCATCTATCTGTTCTAAAATTGAAACAGATAACGGCATCTCCATCTTTAATGGTAGCCAGTGCATTACCATTGGTATCGATTTTTACTATAGGCTTTATAAACTCATCGGTAACTCCGGATGCATAATTGTGATGGATTGCGCCAATTATATCGTCCGTTTTATCACCAATGCCTTCGGTGAGCATGTCGTAGGCTAACTTTACACGTTCCCAGCGATTGTCGCGATCCATGGCATAATATCTGCCACAAACCGAAGCAATTTGTCCGGTGGAATGTATTAGGTGATTTTGCAAATCAGTCAAAAAATCAACTCCGCTTTTTGGGTCACAGTCCCTCCCATCGGTAAAAGCGTGAATGAATACACGGTCCTTTGATAACCCTTTGTTTCCCGCTAAATCGCAGATCGATTTGAGGTGGTGGATATGTGAATGCACCCCACCATCGGATACTAGACCCATCAGGTGCAATGCTTTGTTATTCTGCAAGCAGTATTCAAATGTTTGGTTTAGAGCTTTGTTGTGATTCAAATCACCGTTTCTAAATGCAACATTGATGCGAACAAGCTCCTGATAAACGATTCTACCTGCACCAATATTTAAATGGCCCACTTCGCTATTTCCCATTTGTCCTTCGGGTAAACCCACTTGCTCGCTATGTGTGATGAGTTCGGTATTAGCATATTTCTTGTAAAGTGAATCAATAAATGGTGTTTTTGCCTGTGCAATGGCGCTTCTTTCAGGTTGCGGACCGTGTCCCCAGCCATCCATAATTATCAGAATTACTTTTTTGTTCATAGTGCGAAGATACCTGAAAGTTTTTCCATTCTTTAGCGATTTGATTGTTGAGGCGTATAAATCCTTTATTATTGCTTGCTTGGCATGATATTCGCGCATCGTTGAGTAAACCACAAAGTTATGAGAACACTACTTCTCCTGTTTTTTTTATCCGCTTTCACTGCATCCGCACTGGCTCAGGGGTTTGATGGGGTAGCTGCGGCCATTCGCAGTGGTGATGCAGGATCTCTGGCACAGAACATCACAGCAAATGTGGAAATTACCATTAAAGATACAGAAGCCAGTTATAGTAAAGCGCAGGCAGAACAAGTGCTTCGCAAATTTTTTGACTCCAATCGCCCTAGGATTTTCACTATTGCGCATCAGGGTACTTCCCCTGAGGGTTCTAAGTATTTTATTGGAACTTTGTCAACCTCCAATGGCACTTTTAGAACCTATGTATATGCCAAAACAAGCGGAAATACACTTTCTATACAGGAAATACGTTTTGAGGCTCAGTAATTTCTATCTTAATTACAACTGAAAGCGGACTGCATTGGTCCGCTTTTTTTATTTATGCATTGAAATAACAAAACGATGATAAACGAAGTTGCCAGCAGAATCATTGATGAAGCATTAAATGAAGATGTAGTTGATTTTACCGGAAAAATTCCCTCTGGTGATCATTCTTCTTTGGCTTGTATACCGCAATACAAAGAGGGCCGGGCACATTTACTGTGTAAGGCAGAAGGTGTGTTGGCGGGTGTGGAGTTGGCTGAAGTTATCTGTCAAAAAGTGGATGCAGGTATTATATTCGAAAAATTAATGGATGATGGTGCTCTGATTAAGAAGGGCGATATCGCATTTGTGGTGCATGGAGAGGTGAAATCTATTCTCCGAGCCGAGCGGGTGTTATTAAATTTTATGCAGCGAATGAGTGGCATTGCCACCAATACATCGCACTATGTGCAACGTGTGTCACATACTTCCGCCAAAATTTTAGATACCCGAAAAACCACCCCAGGGCTTCGTTATTTTGAGAAATGGGCAGTGCGCATTGGTGGAGGTCACAACCATCGGTATGGGCTGTATGATATGATCATGCTGAAAGACAATCACATCGATTTTTGTGGCGGTATCAACAAAGCCATCCAGGCAGTTGTACAATATCAGCAGGAGCACCAGCTGCATTTGCCGGTGGAGGTAGAAACCCGAACACTACACGATGTGAAGGAGGTATTGCAAACCGGCAACGTAACGCGGATTATGTTCGATAATTTTTCGCCTGAATTGATGGCACAAGCCGTAAAATTGGTGAACCGCACCTTTGAAACAGAGGCCAGTGGTGGGATTAATTTAGATTCTGTAGGGCGCTATGCTGAAACGGGTGTAGACTATATATCCGTGGGGGCCCTTACCCATTCTTCCGGCAGTCTGGATTTGAGTCTCAAAGCATTCTGATATTTAGAATACAGCCAGCTAAATTTTATCTTCGGGGCATGGAAGAGAAGAAGAAGATCATGTTTATTATAAACCCCATTTCTGGCGTTTATAAGAAAAAGAACGTGCCTGAAAAAATTGCTCGATATATTGACTATGTTCAATACGATTACACAATTCGTTTTACTCAATATGCCGGTCATGCTACTCTGATAGCCCAACAAGCTGTGGCGGAAGGTTATGATGTATGTGTGGCTGTGGGAGGCGATGGAAGCATCAATGAAGTAGCACAAAGTCTGGTAGGTACCAATACCGCATTGGGCATCATCCCTTATGGCTCGGGCAACGGTTTTGCTACACATTTGAAGATTCCACCACGCGATGCAGAGGGTGCATTACGGGTTTTGAACACCGGGAAGTCCGTTAAACTTGATTTGGGTAAATCCAATCTTCGATATTTTGTAAGCAATGCTGGTTTTGGAATAGATTCCAGCGTAGCCCGCAGATTTCATCATCACGCTATTCGTGGCTTAGCTTCATATGCCTGGGCTATAGTGAAGGAATTGTTGTTTTATTTTCAGCCATTTCATGCCAAAGTGGAAATAGACGATGTAACCATAGAGCGCGATTTTTTTCTGTTTACAGCCTTTAATGCTAATCAATATGGGTATGATTATGCGGTCTATCCGTTCACAAGTATGAAAGATGGTGTGCTGGATGTTATTGTGTTAAATCGTTTTCAGCTTTGGAAACTTTTTTGGATTGTAGGTTGTCTGATGTTGAAACGTGCTGATCT
>CAYQRR010000186.1:0-5655 GCA_964419635.1 uncultured Chitinophaga sp.
CCTGATTTAAACCGCTTATTGGTAACAGTGCGAAATGCACTGGAGAAGGCGAACCTGGTGACCGAAACAAAAGTGCTGAAACGCAAGGTGGGCAAAACGCGGGAGATCATAGGCGAGAGCCCCGCTATTCAAAAAATAAAAGACACCATTGAGCGGGTAGCTCCCACCGAAGCACGGGTATTGATTACCGGAGAAAACGGAACCGGAAAAGAACTGGTAGCCCGGTGGATACACGAACGAAGCAAACGCGCCAGTGGCCCATTGGTGGAAGTAAACTGTGCAGCAATCCCTACCGATTTAATTGAAAGCGAACTGTTCGGGCACGAGAAAGGAGCTTTTACCTCCGCTATTAAACAGCGTATCGGCAAGTTTGAATCGGCTAACGGTGGCACTTTGTTTTTGGATGAGATAGGCGATATGAGCCTGAGTGCACAAGCCAAAGTGTTGCGCGCTTTGCAGGAAAGCAGAATCACCCGCGTGGGCAGCGATAAAGACATTATGGTGGATGTAAGAGTGGTAGCCGCTACCAATAAAGATCTGCTGCAGGAAGTGGAAGAAGGAAGATTTCGGGTGGACTTATATCATCGCTTAAGTGTCATCCTGGTTCACGTACCATCGCTGAACGAGCGCGCAGATGATGTGCCGCTCTTAGCCGAAAAATTCGTGAAAGAGATTTGCGAAGACTACGGTGTGCCTAAAAAAATACTGACCCCTAAAGCCATTGAAGAACTGCGCACTATGAACTGGCAGGGGAATATCCGCGAGTTGAGAAACGTGATGGAGCGTTTGGTGATTCTAGCGGACCAGAAGATAACGGATGTGGAGGTGCGCACCTTTGTTACCAATACACAAGCCAAGGACACGCCTACCGATTTGTTTGAGCAATACGACAAGTTTCAGGACTTCAAAGAACACATTGAAAAGTTGTTTATTGAACACAAACTGAAAAAGTTTGCCTGGAATGTTTCCAAGACAGCCGAGGTGCTCGACATTCAACGAAGCCACCTTTACAATAAGATTGAGAAATACGATTTGCGCAGACAAAACTAGTGCGGCATCGCATCCAAAGCCCGGCCTGTTGCCGGGCTTTTGCTTATACACCGGCAGCTGTGTATTCTATTTGGAAGCTCGACATCGCTGCGGCACTTTCAATTGCTTAACTTAGCGCGGCTAAATGCACCCATGAAATACTTTTTGCTGCTGTTGTGCTGTGTTTTTATTCAGAAAAGTTTCGCGCAGGATACGCTGTTTCTGGCTACCGCCAAGGACCCGCGCTATACCCGCTACCTCGATTCCCTGCAGGCTTATGAGATTGGCTATTCCGTAGCCAAAAACATTTGCAACAAATTGAAAGAGATTAATCCACAGCAATCGCTCGACAATTATTTTCTGAGCAAGTATGAAGGGCGCACGGATACTTCGCAGGGCTATTTTTATACCTATAACCGGAACGTAGCTGTGGAGCCCGGCCACATGAATATTGAATATCGCTACATGAAAAGCGACTCCACCTTTCCGTGGGAGTATCTGGAATCGCAATACAAGCGGCTGAACGCCATAAAGATTAGACCCACCGGGGTGATGCAGGGGGGCGAGCTGCCGGATGTTTACATTTATGCCAAGCCCTCTACGGTGGTGGCGTTTAAAGTGCTCAAACGCTTTGTGGTGGTAGGGCAAACCATCAAGTTCTCGGTATCGAACGATGGCAAAACAAAAACGCCCTACATCGAGAAAGTGTATTACGTGCAGGATGCGCAAAAGCATCAAATCATTGACAGCATTGAAAAGCTGGACCCTGTTACCAAACAGCACATTGATTAAAGCCTGCTGAGATAGAATAAACCATACATCCCTCACATGATACACTTTCACACCGCCCCTTCGCCCCGTCCCGTATTACTGCTGCTTACCTTTCTGTCGCTATCCACCGGGCTAATGGCCCAGTCGCCTGCGCATGCGCGCTGCGCTGCCTTTGGCAAAGGACAAAACATCAGCAACTGGCTGGAAGCTTACTGGAACGGCAACTGGCCCAGCGCAACGGGTTATACCAGAAAAGACCTGGAAGATATGCAGGCAGCGGGCACCAGTAGTGTTCGGTTGCCGGTATCGTTTGCGCAAGTAACCGATACGGTTGCCCCTTACTATGTAGACACGGCCCATGCGGTATTCAGCAGAATAGATAGTGTGATAAAATGGTGCGATGAATTGGGCCTGAATCTGATTATTGACAATCACCACGGCTGGACCCTGACGAATCAGGCGTGGCGTCCGCAGTTGTACCGGTTTGCTCACCTGTGGAGTGTCGTGTCGGCTCGCTATAGTTACCTGGACCCGGAGCGGTATACCTTTGAACTGCTGAACGAACCGGCTATCGGCTTTGACCTGGACTCGCTGAACATCCTGTTCCACACTGCCATAGACTCTATCCGGCAGCATACTACAGCCCACAGCATTATTGTGTCGCCACATTTTGGGAGTGTAGGCCTGGCCTTCAGCAATTATGTGCCCCTGTCCGACACCAATCTGATTTACACCTTTCACTGCTACGACCCGCAGAATTTTACGCATCAGGGTTTTTCGTGGACCTCCCCTCCTTTCCCTACCGGGCAAGTGTTTCCCGATTTTGCCAACTTCTTTGAGCCTCCTTTGTATCAATCCTGGAATATTGTGCGCGACTGGAAAGCGCAATACAACCTGCCTGTTTTTTTAGGTGAATTCGGAGTAAGCCATCATGCAGATGCTACCAGCAAATGCAAATGGATAGAATACATCGCTACCCAATTGGTGCAAATGGATATGCCCTGGTTTTACTGGGACTGGCGCTACGATTTTGCCCTGTTTAATTCCGGCATACCGAATGCCGATAGCATCGTGCCCTGCATGGGTTACTACTTAGGTTTGTATGGCGACACCTCCTTCACAGCACTGGCTCCGGCTCTGCAACGGCCCGAAGAATTCGCGCAGGTGTTGCCGACCTGGCTAGCCTCCGGAGCCGCCTGTAAAGTGCAGCTGGCTACAGCCGGCACCTGTCACCTGGAAATACTGGATGCACAAGGAAGGCTCCTCCACCAACGTGTGCTTACCGAAAAGGAAGAGTCTATCCCCATGCCTTATCCGGGCGGGCTTTATTTTATGCAGCTGCGAAACGGGCACGAGCTGCACACCCGAAAAGTGTTGATTTACGATTGAACCGGCTCCTGTTCCTGATGGCCCTTCGGAGCAGGTAAGAGCATAAAATAGACCATCACCAGCAAAGTAACCACCCCGGTGGCCGTAAAAGCCATGGTGGCTCCCCAATAATGCCAGATGAGTCCGGTGAGTGCGCTCGCCATCATGGTGCAAATGCTTTGCAACCCGGCAAAAGTGCCAATGGCGGTAGCGGTGTCTTTTTTATCGGTGATACTGCTGATCCAGGCTTTGGAAATGCCCTCGGTGGCGGCTGCATACAAGCCATACAGCATAAACAAAACCATATACAGCCCGATACCCTGCCCTGTGGCCATGCCGATATACACAGCCGCAAAGAGTGCCAGACCAAGTATGATTATTTTTTGTAGTCCTGCGCGGTCGGCCAGCTTACCCATCGGGAAAGCAAAGAGCGCATACACCAGATTGTAAAAAATATAGACTCCTATAACCAGGCTATCGCTCAGGCCGGCCTGACGGGCCTGCAGCAGCAAAAACACATCGCTGCTATTAAATAATGCAAACACCAGCAAGCCCATCACCACCTGCCGGTAAGCCACCGGACTCTGTTTCCAATAACCTGCAAATGAAAAGAGCGAAACACGACTTGCAGCCATAACAGGTGCCTGGTTGTTTTCTTTTAAAAGAAACGAAGCCAGCACGGCCAATAAACCCGGCACCAAGGCGATATAAAAAAGCGTTTTGTAATGGCCCGGATAAAAATAGAGATACAACAAAGCCAGCGAAGGGCCAAACACCGCCCCCAGCGTATCCATGCTGCGATGAAAACCAAACACCTCCCCTTTGGTAGCAGGGGTGGCTTCGGCAGAGAGCATGGCATCGCGAGCCCCGGTGCGGAGGCCTTTGCCAAACCGGTCGAGCGTGCGGGCAGCAAAAATCCAAAGCGGATACACCAGCACCGCCATCATGGGTCGCGAGAGCGAACTGAGGGCATAGCCCAGCTGCACAAACGGTACCCGCCTGCCACTGACATCGGACCAGCGGCCAAAGTAGCCTTTGCTTAAGCCCGCGGTGGCTTCGGCTACTCCTTCCAGCACCCCAATCAGCACAATGGAAAAGCCAATGGTTTTTAAATACAGGGGCAGGATGGGATAGAGCATTTCGCTGGCCGTGTCGGTAAAGAGACTAACCAGCGATAATATCCAAACGGTGCGGCTGATGTTTTTCAAAGGGTGGAAGGCAGAGGATGAAATAAATTAATGCTGGAGCGGTCGTTTTTTAATCATGCCGCCTCGCGTATCGCGCACGCTGCTCATCACCACAAAGGCATGCGGGTCTATTTTCTCAATTTCGGTATTCAGCTTATTGAGCTCCAGGCGGGTGAGTACGGTGTACACAATATCCACCTCGTTTCTCTCGCCATGGGTACCAAAACCCCGCTGCCCTTTATACACGGTAACGCCTCGCCCCATGGTGCCAATAATCATTTGCCGGATTTCCTCGTTATGTGATGAAATAATAGTGGCCCCCATATATTCCTCAATCCCCTCCACCACAAAGTCGAGCGTTTTGGAAGCCGCCAGATAAGTAATCATAGAATAGAGCGCCACCTCCACACCCAGCAAATAGGCCGCTACCGAAAATATAATGACATTAATAACGATGATAATGTCGCCAATAGTAGCGCTCCACTTGCGGCTGAGGAAAATAGCCAGCACCTCGGTGCCATCAATCACCGCCCCACCGCGCACCGCCAGCCCAATGCCGGCTCCCAAAAAGAAACCCCCAAATACGGCTACCAACAGATTATCGTTGGTTACATTCGGAAAAGTGACCGTAGCCAGACAGAGCGCCAGGCCACTGATGGCCAGAGCTGTTTTTACGGCAAACTGCCGGCCCATGATTTTGTACGCTAAACCAATAAAAGGAATATTCACCCCTATAATCCACACATAGAGCGGCACCGCGGTCACCGCAGATAACAAGAGCGAAATGCCGGTGGCCCCGCCATCTATAAAATGATTGGTGAGCAAAAAGCCCTTGAAGCCAAAAGCGGCTGAAAAGATGCCGGCTGTAATGAGCAGCACATCTTTGACGTGGCGCTTCAGCATGATGACAAACTCGCGGTAGCCTTTAGCCATGCGGTAGTTGGAATAATCTCTGCCCCTGCCGGCTTTTTGCTTTTGCCGCAGGGTCGTTTTCATGATAATCTGCGTCCAGAGTGGATTCATGGGTATGGGTTTAATCAGGTGTCGAAGTGGCTCAAAATAATCATTCCTCCGACAATCGTCCATCACCCGCAGCAGGCAAGCCCTGCGCTAGTAGTGAAGCACCTTGTGCGTGGTGGTGTAGCCATTTGCTTTCAGGTGCAGGAGATAGACACCGGCCGGATAGGCCTGCATATCCATGGCCACTTCGCCCCCTAGCGGAGCGCGGTATAATAACTGCCCGCTGAGGTCGGTGAGTTGCAGAGAAGCATCGGTTAGCGGCTGTGTGGCGCGCACGCGC
>CAYQRR010000187.1:0-5654 GCA_964419635.1 uncultured Chitinophaga sp.
ATCGGCCACATTTATCTTTTGAATCCAAAGAAACTATTGCAGAGGTGCAATTGCAGTCGCTGCATCAGTTGTTACTATATCTGAATCAACACTCTCCTTACTATCAACGCATTTTTAAGGAGCAGGTGGTGGACCTTAATGCCATACAATCTCTAGCCGATTTACAGCTACTGCCTACCACGACCAAAGATGATTTTAGTGCGCATAATTTTGATTTCTTTTGTGTACCGCGTGCCGCTATTGCCGATTACACCACCACTTCGGGCACCACCGGCTCACCGGTCACCATAGCACTCACCGAAAATGATTTGCAGCGGTTGGCCTACAACGAAGAGCAATCTTTTATCACGGCCGGCTGCAGGTCCGGTGATGTGTTTCAGTTGATGCTGACTCTCGACCGACAATTTATGGCCGGTATGGCATATTATTCCGGCATCCGAAAATTGGGAGGTGGAGCGGTGCGCGTAGGAGCGGTGTCACCACAAACGCAGTGGGAGTACATCCTTCGGTTTAAGCCGGATGTGATTGTGGCAGTGCCATCGTTTATTGTAAAACTGCTCGACTATGCCGTGCAGCACCACATCGACTTTCAACATTGTTCCATCACCAAGGCCATCTGTATTGGCGAACCGGTGCGGCAAGGCGATTTGTCGCCCAACACACTGGCCAAGCGAATCGCTGCCCAGTGGAACATTCAATTGTATTCTACCTACGCCAGCACAGAAATGCAAACCGCCTTTACGGAGTGCGAATACGGTTGTGGCGGGCATTTGCGACCGGAGTTGCTGCTGGTAGAAATACTGGATGAAAACGGACAAGTCCTACCAGCCGGTGAACCGGGCGAGGTGACCATTACCACGCTGGGCGTAGAAGGCATGCCGCTGCTGCGTTATCGCACGGGTGATATTTGCTCTGCCTACGAAGAACCCTGCGCTTGCGGGCGAAACACCCTGCGCCTGTCGCCTGTAACCGGACGCAAGAACCAAATGATAAAATACAAGGGCACTACCTTGTTTCCGCCTGCAGTTTTTGATGCGCTGAGCACGGTGCCGCAGATTAAAGATTACTTGATGGAGGTGTCTAAAAATGAGTTGGGCACCGATGAAATTTTGCTGCACATAGCCCAATCGGGTAATTTGGATGAGGTGGAACCACAAATCAAAAATGCGTTGCAAACCAAGCTGCGTGTAATTCCTTCGCTACATTTCACTTCTTCGGCCATTATCCAAAGTATGCGCCCGGCCGAAAGTCGCAAACCCCTGATGGTTATTTTTAAGTAATTACATTTTGTATAGTCGCTGGTTTTATAATTTCATTCCACCTAAAAATCTACAAATCATGAAATCAATCGTGTTTACATTCTCTTTCTTTTTGCTGCTAAATACTGCCTCGGCACAATCAGTGAAAGCTTTGTTTGATGCCGAAAAACTGGTTTTCTATGGCCTCGACTTTTCGAAAGCTAAGTTTGCCTTGCCCGATGCCAAACCCAATGAAATTAAAGACCGCTATTTTGAAGAGTGGCACCAAGGCGTAATGACCGATAATGCCCGCTTTAATAAAGAAAGTGCGTTTCAGAAGTTGAGTGTGTATGGCGATCCATTTGTGGCCAAGAAACGAAATGCAGCTGTGAACGTAGCCGACCTTGTAACCAAAGACGATAATCCGCTATCGGCTAAAGATATAGAGAGCGTGATAGCCGAATATAAAGACGGGGTAAAGAAAGAAGGTTTTGGAGCGGTGCTGATTGTGGAAAGTTTCAATAAGAAAAAAGAAGAAGGCATTGCCCACGTAGTGCTGTTTGATATTGCTACGAGGAAAGTGCTGCTGGACAAGCGCATGGTAGGCAAACCCGGTGGTGGCGGGCTCACTAACTTTTGGCTGCGCTCTATCCAAAACATGTTTGAGCGCATGACAGCCACCGAATTTTCCATCTGGAAAAAAGAAGCTCTGGGTAAGTAAGCTTTCTGCTGTTTATTCTACTTTTTCTTTGAGCGCGTTGAACAGCATTCGTGCATCGCGGTAATTACTAAACCAGTCGCAGTTATAAATGCTGGAAGGCATGAGCATACATTCTTCGGGGTCGGCATCGTTATCGTAGGCGGTGCCGGTAGAGATGTATACAGGCACACCTTGCAGCACTACAATAAAGCGCGAGCCGTTTTCCTCGAGCCGCAATTCCAGTGCCTTTCCGGTGTTGGTCACAAAGTCTAGTAGTCTGTTCATGATACTTTTTTGGAAGCGAATTAACAGGGGCACAGCGCATTGTATTTGCGCAGCGGATGCGCACGCGAAAAAAAATCGTTTATATTTAGAAATATGAAAAGGTGCCTACCCCCCATTCTATTGTTGCTGCTCACCTTGGTGGGCAGGGAAGTGGCTGCACAGACCGTGTCGCGACAACAGTTGCGCGAAAGTTTTTTGGGGGCCACCACGCGCAGATCTGCGCTGGATTCGCTGACCCGTAAGCTGGAATCGCTACCCCGAAAATCGCCAGCCGAGGAGAGTTACCTGGGCATTTGCAACGGATTGTACTGCCAGTATGAAGCGAGCAACTGGGCCAAGCTAAAGTATGTGATGAAATCTAAAAACCACCTCAATAGCGCGGTGGAACGCGATGCCAAAGACCCGGAGCTGCGCTTTTTGCGGCTGATGCTGGAGCATTTTTTACCCTCTTTTTTAGGGCTTAACAAACACATTAGCGAAGACCTGGCTGTGATTTTTTCGAACCCGGCTTTTATTGATGAGAATGCCGACCTCAAACGCAAAGTGATTGAGTTTTTAATCTGGTCGAAGCGATGCTCGCCCACACAGCATCAACTGCTGGAACATAAACTCGAGGAGATGAACCGTGCACCAGCTGCTGCAACGGTGAAGAAAAGCGGATAATAGACGCTTCCTTATCGGTTGCCTTTGAGTTCTCGAATGAGCACCTTTTCGGTGTGGTCGGCCAGGTAAAGCATTTCTGTAGCAATTTGTCGGTTGAGATTGCGGTATCGCTGCATCTCTTCGGGGGTGTGATCGTAGCGGTGGGGGCTTGGGTAGGGGAGGTCTACGTGTCCTTGCAGCAAACTGAGATTAGACATTTCTTCCTCGTAGCAGATGTTGACCACCACGGTTTTGGCTGTGTCTACGGTGCCCAGTTCGTTTTTGGAAGTGAGGATGTTAATCGGGAAATCTTTATTGATAGAAATACTGTAGCTCTTGGCTTCTTTGTTTTCGAGCTGCAGGCAATAAAAGCCCGCCTCGGTGAGCACGGCCGCCACTGCAGGATACACCTGACTGACAGTATCGCCCATGGAGAAAGCAGTTTTATTATACAATCCGTAATAATAAAAAGCCGATTGCGCCCACACCTGCAGCATGAGGGTGCGCCTGGTGTTGGTTTTACAGGTAAAGAGCACCAATTTTTTGTGGGCCAATTGTGTGGCCATATCGTCCAGAGCCTGTTTGCGATCGGGAGCGATACTTTTAAAATCGCGGACAGCTTCTTTGCAAAACTTTTCGAGTTCGGAGTTAAACCGCCTCTGTTGTGCTTCTGCCACAGTAGTGCGCAGCAGACACAGCAGCAGGAACAGGCCAATATTATAACGTGCCAGCATAGCGTAGCTAAACTAAGAATATATATTCGGTTCGTTTTTTCTGCGATAATTTTAATCTACCTCAATAAAATAACGAAATGGCTATTCGGAGAAACAAAGGCGGAGCAGGCGTGCTCATAGTGCTGGTCCTGCTGGGCCTGTTGGTACTGGCGATTAAAACCTGCCGCAATTCCATGCCGGTGACTGCGCCTCCCATGGAAGCCAATGCCCCGGCCGATTGGCGGAGCCATCCTGTAGTGTATACCAAGCATGCGCGCTGCCGCATGGAGTGCCGTCAAATATCAGAAGAAGAGGTGCTGGAGATACTCGCGCATGGTACTATCAACGAACAGAAGAGCAAAGAAGAAGCAGGTGAAGCAACTGGCCGTTGCGATAGTTATG
Source organism: uncultured Chitinophaga sp. (assembly GCA_964419635.1). Classification (GTDB taxonomy): domain Bacteria; phylum Bacteroidota; class Bacteroidia; order Chitinophagales; family LD1; genus Bog-950. The sequence goes on from CAYQRR010000187.1 coordinate 3,981, forward strand.
CACTGGAGGGCCGCACCAGCGATGGACAGCAGGTGCGCATTGTGTTTGGCGCTTGCCCAAAAATAACGAAGGTGATTACGGCCATTGATTTGGAGAAGGACTATACTTGCAATTGCCGATAGCTGAGTATGACCTGCCATCAGGCAACGAACGATTAGCGATTTTCAATTCTTAATAACCACTAACATGAAAGCAGCCGGAAGCACAGTGCAAGAAATACTCCACAATTTACCCGAGGACCGAAAAGAGGCCTTCAATAAACTGCACGCGGTGATTGTGAAAAACCTCCCCAAGGGATTTGAAGCGGCTATCAGCTATGGTGGATTGGGCTATGTGGTGCCTCATCGCCTTTACCCGGATGGTTATCACTGCAAACCGAGTGAGCCGCTCCCCTTTGCCGGCATAGCATCGCAAAAAGGATCCATCAATTTTTATCATATGGGCATGTATGCCGACCCGGCATTGCTACAGTGGTTTCAGGCGGAATATTCCAAGCACAGCAGCCGCAAACTAGACATGGGTAAAAGTTGTGTTCGGTTTAAAAAACCGGAAGATATACCTTATGCTTTAATAGGCGAATTGATGCAGAAGGTAAGCGTACTGCAATGGATCGCCACCTACGAATCGGCCTACAAACCCAAAACCAAGAAGCGATAAAACACTAGCGATGATGTTCTTTCCGATAAAGCGGAAAGCAATAGATACAGGCTAATGTTTTTTGTCTAAATGCGACTACGGTCGCGTTGTGTTTCGTTGTGATACAGAACCTGATTTTGCGGAGTGATGCTCTAGTTACATGTATAAAATGCAGGATTCCTCGTGCCTTGGGTTAACAAACTACATTGCATACCGCATCATCAAATTGCCCAATCACCCAGTTGATATAGTCAATCATCCAATTAATAATTGTCTGCCCAATTTTTTTACGTTCGCGCCCATGAAAAATGCAGAGTTGAGTTTAAAAGTAAAAAGGTCGGTGACTGGTCTTGGCCTTTTTGCCACTGCACCCATTGCCAAAGGCACTCGGATAATTGAATACAAAGGCGACAAAATTAACCTGGATGAAGCCAACCGCAGAGGGGGCATGTATCTGTTTGAGATAAACCCCAAATGGTTTATTGATGGCAAAAACCGCCAAAACAAAGCCCGCTACATTAACCATACCTGCGGGTCGGGTGCCAACTGCACCGTGGATATTATAGCCGGCCGCATCTGGATTATAGCCCGCAAAAACATACCTGCCGGTGCCGAACTAACGTATGACTATGGCCGAGAAATGTTTGATGCCTACATTAAGCCCTACGGCTGCAAATGCGTAAAGTGTAATCACAAAGCGGATTAGCCACTCCTTTCAGGTTTTCTGTTAGCCAGGTAATAGTTAAATCCATGCAATACCGCACCAACGACTTATCTCCACTGCAGCCGGTGAACAGCTTTCAGGAGTTGGTGTCTACGCCCTTACAGGGGAATATGAATGCTATTTACTGGCCGCGGGTGTTGCCGGGCAACTTTGCCGAAATAGTGCAGCAGGTGCAAATGCAGCAACTAATGGAGGAATTGAGCGAGGCGCAACTGCTCTCTATGTCGCTGAGCCCTGCCGGGCAGCAGGCCCGCGACATCCTGCTGCAAGACCTGCACCAGTTGCAAGCCCACGGGGCGCAGCCGGTACTCAAT
>CAYQRR010000188.1:0-5602 GCA_964419635.1 uncultured Chitinophaga sp.
ACAGACGAATAATAGTGGTGTTTACCTCATCCGGATTTACATTTGGGTTAAGGGAGTCTGGATAGAAGGAAGATAAAGCTGACATGAGCGTCATCAATTGCCCCATCGGATGACTCCGGGTTGGGAAAACCTCAAACACTTTAACCAGGTTTTCGTGAACCAAAGTGTGGTTGGTTAGTTCGTGTTCAAAATTGGCTAACTGCTGAGCAGTAGGTAATTCGCCATACAACAATAAATAGGAAACCTCAGTGAATGAGGCCTTTTCAGCTAATTCTTCAATGCTATAACCTCGGTAGCGAAGTATGCCCAGTTCTCCGTCCAAAAAAGTAACGTTGGAGATGGTGGCACCGGTGTTTTTGTAGCCTTCATCGTAAGTTACATAACCGCTTTGGGCACGAAGTTTTGAAATATCAATTGCTTTCTCGTTTTCCGTTCCTGTAATAACCGGAAGTTCATAGTTTTTTCCATCCAGTATGATGGTAGCTTTTTCTGACATAATTTGTATGGTTTTTACGGCCGCGTCAAAAGTAAAAAAGGGTTTGACGTTTTATGAATGATTACTGTCAATAGATTCAAGAATCTTTAGACAATAAACAACCCCGATGGTCCTAAAGTTCTTCGAGCACTGTAACTTCCAGATTTCTCAAATTTTCCTGTTTGGCCGATTTTAGTTTTTGCTGCATCCAAGTATAAATTGTATCAGTGGATGCCAGTTCAATAACGGTTTTATTACCTCGTAGGCGGATGGCGGCATTCCTCACTTCCTTACTATGAATCTGATACATTTCTTTTTGTAGCAGGTATTCGTCCCCTTGCCCAAACTCAATTTTTTTGGTTCTTACAAACCCGAGGGCAGAGTTGTAGTTATGGGCAGCTTGGTTGGTGCCTTTTACTTTGGCATAAACGAGCTGGATGTTGAATATCAAAAAGAAAACATCCAATAAGGCCAGTGATGCCATCACAGGTACATCAGTGCCCCAATATTTTTCTTCAAATATGAAGATGCCGGAGTATGCCGTTTTCTCCTCCCAATCAATAGATGAAATATTGATGAGGCCTACCGGGTTATTTTTGAAGTGAATGATGAAGAAAAAATTCTGTTCATTATTGATGCCGGCAAACCATTCTTGCTGCATCTCCTTCGTGATTTCACCTTTATAGAACATAAACCGGGAAATCTTTTGGTCGTTTCGCCACTGGCGCACCATTTCCAGATGAACACTTTCCAGCCTTTGCAGTGTAATGCCGTATCTTGTGATTTTCATTTTTTTGGAAAGCTGCGTTACTTCAATATCTCCTGAATCTGGTAGGCCGGTTTTCGGTGTTGCAAGGCAAACAATCGGTTTAGATATTCCCCGATGATACCCAACGAAAACAGAATGAGTCCGGTACTCATAAAAATAGAAACGATAAGCGCTGTGAAGCCGAGAGGTGCATCCATTACCACTTTCATATAAATGAAATAAATGACAAACGCCAGGCATACCCAAAACGACAAAAGGCCGAACCAAGTCATAAAACGAAGTGGTATGGTTGTGTACGAGAAAATGAGATTCATGGATAGTAAAACCAACTTGGTAATGCTGTACCCCGATTGACCGTCCTTTCTGGACTCATGTCTCACATCCTGCCATTCGATTTTGGTCGTGTGCCACGATAAAATTTCATCAATAAAAGTAAAAGAGTGATTGTAGTCTTTAATCTTTTCAATCACGGAATGGTGCACAATTTTAAAGCTGGAGCCTTGTCCCACCGTATTCCCGAATTTGTGAAATATAAATCCAACAAAATTGCTTCCGAATTTTCGCACGGTCGAATGCTGCCTTTCATCTCGGTAAGCGCCATACACCAGATCTGCCTGGGTAGTTTTTGCCTTTTGAACGAGTAACTCAATATCCTCGGGTAGAAACTGAAGGTCATCATCTAATGTAACCACATATTCCCCGCAGGCATATTGAAATCCGCACAAAATGGCCTTGTGTTGTCCAAAGTTTTTTCGAAGATGAATGCCAATCAGGTTTTTAGGATAATGCTGCTTTAATTCTTTGATTTTGTTCCAACTTCCATCGCTGCTGTAATCATTGATGAGTATTATTTCGTAGGAACCATTCAACTTCATAAACACTTGAGCGATTCTGGTACACAACTCCTCCAGGGTTTTTTCGCTGTTGTACACCGGCACTACTACCGAAAATTCTATGTTGTCGTTCATGCTTAAATCTCTACAAGTTCGGGACAGCAAATAGGAGGGATGGTCGCCACGCAACTACCCCACGATAGTCCTACACCGAACCCCGAAAGAAGTAAATTCATTGGTTGTGAAGAAATTTTTTCGCGAAGACGGGTGACCAAAGTAAGTGGAACAGAGGCTGAGCTTGTGTTACCAAAATCATACAGGCTGTAAGGTACTTTCGCCTGCTCGGCTTTTAGTTTTTTCCTTACACTTTCCAACATCAACAGGTTCGCCTGGTGAAAAACATAGGCATCCACCGATTCTTTATTGATAGAATAATGGTTCAGGAGTTGATGAATATTCGGGGCAACCTCCCGCAGCGCGAAGTTGAAAATCTTTAATCCATCCAGTTTCATATCCAGATTGGAGCGCAGAATTCCTTTGCCGAATTCGCGTAGATCAAATGAACTATCGCGGGTTTTATTTCTAAACCCGCCATCTTCCACCATAATATTGTCATACTCTGCCCCATCTGTTTGAAGATTAAAGAACAATTGACTACCCGATGAAAACTGCAAGGCGGTGGCAGAACCGGCATCACTGAAAAGAGGAACGGTGCTTTGATCTTTGGCAGATATAGTATGTGTAGATACATCGCCTACCAGCAAAAGACCTTTGCCGCCTGTGATATTTTGTAAAATGCTGCCGATAATGCTTAGCCCGTATACATACCCGGAGCATCCCAGATTGACATCAAAAACTAATGTGGATTTTGGTAGCCCAAGTTTGTGCTGCAAGATCGAAGAAGTGTTGGGAATGATGTAGTCAGGTGTTTGTGTCACAAAAACAAGGACACTTATTTCCTGGCGATTCCAGGCTAATTGATCCAATAGTTTTTCGGCTGCTGCCAGACACAAATCAGAGGCTGTTACATGTGCCGGTGCAATTCTTCTATATCGTATACCAACGGTGTCTATAAACATTTTCCGTTCGCTCTCCGACAGTAAGTCACAATGCATGTTATCTGCTGTCTGTTTGGGAACAGCAGCACTTAATCCGGCAATTTGAACGTTTGGAATACTGAAAATAGCCATGTGCAAAAAATCTCCGCAAAATAATCAATGTGCTGCGGAGCGCAAGTTTTATCTCCGGCACTAATAAAAAAGCCTCCTGAAAAGGAGGCTTTTTTATTAAGCATAAAGACGCTCAATGATGTCTTTGTATTTTTCCAACACTACTTTTCTTTTCACTTTCATGGTGGGCGTCAGTTCTCCTCCATCTATACTCCATTCGGTGGTCATGAGGTGGAATTTTTTAATGGTTTCCCAGTTGCCAAAATTTTTGTTTTTCTCATCTATAGCTGTTTGAAACAACTTCTTTACCTCATCAGTTTTAAGTAAATCTTCATTGTTTTTTCCGGTGAGTCCGTTTTTGAGCGCCCACTCACTCAGGTTCAGCATGTTGGGCACAATCAGCGCAGTAACATAGTTTCGGTTTTCGCCCACCACCATAATTTGTTCTATGTAAGGGATTTCCTTCATCTTATTTTCCAGCTGCTGAGGCGCAATATATTTTCCTCCAGATGTTTTAAAGAGCTCCTTCACACGGTCGGTAATTCGGATATATCTGCCCCCCTTGTAATCAATAAATTTTCCAACGTCACCAGTCTTTAACCATCCATCCACCACTGTTTCTGCTGTAACGTCCGGGCGTTTATAGTAACCCATCATTACGTTGGGGCCTTTGGCCAGGATTTCACCTTCTCCCTCTGCCATGCCTTCGCGATGATCCAGCCTCACCTCCACACCTTGAATAGGAATACCCACCGTTCCGAATTTAATTCTTGAAAGATCGAATGGATTCAGAGAGATAACCGGAGACGATTCTGTTTGCCCATAACCCTCCATAATAGGAATGCCAGCGCAAGTAAATACCCGCGCCAAAAGAGGATTTAATGCCGCAGCCCCTGTGCAGATGCCCATGCACTCTCCTCCAAGCGCTTCTCGCCATTTTTTGTAAATCAGTTTGTCGTATAGGGCGCGTTTTAGCTTATCGGCCAAGCCATATTCTTTTTCCACATCAAAGTTTTGAGCAAAGGCCAGTGCGTTGGCATACAAATCTTTTTTCCATCCTTCCAGATTTGCAGCAGCACCTTGTAATTTGATATATACTTTCTCCAATAAGCGGGGCACGGACGTAAAGAAGTGAGGTTTCACCTCTTTTAGATTGTCTGCAATCGTTTCCATGCTTTCGGCATAGTAAACCGATACTCCGCGGGCAATGTATACATACACCACCACACGCTCAAAAATATGGCATAGTGGTAAAAAACTGAGTATGCGCATGGTCTCATTAAGGGGCAATTCAGGTAGCACGGCCTTCACATTACTTACAATATTATCGTGCGACAGCATTACTCCTTTCGGATTTCCGGTAGTGCCCGAAGTATAAATGATAGTCGCCAGTTGATTGGGTTTTACATTTGCTTTTCTGGCCTCCAACTCTTCTTGGTCACCTCCATCACCAAGGGCCAGAAATTCGCTAAAATGTTTGCAGCCGTCTACTCGCTCAAAACTGAATATCTCTTTTAGTGAAGGCACGTCAGCTTTGATGGCATTGATTTTATGAAATAGGTTTTTATCGTTGACAAAAGCGTATTTGATTTCTGCATCGTTAAAGATAAAACGGTAATCGTTTTCACTAATGGTTGGGTAGATGGGGACGTTCACCGCACCCGTTTGCAAAATACCCTGGTCCACAATGTTCCATTCCGGACGGCTGGTAGATACTAACGCAATTTTGTCGTCAGGTTGCACACCTAATTTCAACAACGAATGACTTACGCGATTCGCCTCGCTGATTATTTCGTTCGTAGAGCGTTTAACCCATGTGCCGTTTACTTTACTGCTGAAAGCATCTTGTTGTGGAAAGCTGGACTGCTGTAGCTGCAGAATGTCAAATAACCTTGTAAAATCCTTCATTTTGGTTGTTTTTTGGGGTTGGAAAGTTGTAAATATAGTTTTGAAATTAACAGATGAAACCCCTTTCTTGTTAGATCCTTTTGGTATTTCATAAAACTAGTGATGGGCGTCATGCGGTCGTTTGGCGGGGACTTTTATCTTAGCACCCCATTTTAGTCCTAAAAAAAATACCCTGATATGAACAAAGTAACTACCCTACTTTGCCTGACTCTTATAGTCACGATCTCCATTTCATTAAACGCACAGGAAAAAAGAATGCTCGCAGAATCAGAAACCAATAAGGTTTCTTGGCTGGAAATTAAGGAGCGAACCAAGTTGACTGAGATTCCGGTGAGTAAAAATTATCCTGCTGCTTTTGAAAGCGGACCCGAGTTTCAGAAACTATATGAGCCAAACGGACCTTACGAGTTTGTTTATTCCATCGCGGAGCTTCTAGACAAGCGGGATG
>CAYQRR010000189.1:0-5597 GCA_964419635.1 uncultured Chitinophaga sp.
CATGATTCGCGAAGGACAAATGGGTAAAGAACTTGGTTATGTAGTGCAGGGCGATATGCGGCATTTTTATACCCGCCATGGCGAGGAGAAAACCACTTACTTTTATTTTGAGAATGCCATGGTGGGCCCTTACATGAGTTGTGTTACCGGGCAGCCCTCGCAGTTGAGCATAGAGGCGCTTACCGAAACCCGACTGCTGGTGTTTCCTTACTCGGCCATAAAATCTTTATACGCGCAAAGCCATACCTGGGAGAAATTCGGCAGGGTGCTGGCCGAGTATCTGGCGATGGGTTTAGAAGAGCGCATGGTAGGCTTGCTTACCCTCAGCCCCGAAGAAAGATATGTGCAGTTGCTCGAGAGCAACAAGCAGAAAATTCTGGAGCGCATTCCCCAGCACTTAATTGCCAATTACCTGGGCGTAACACCCGTTAGCCTGAGCCGCATACGTAACCGTATACTTAAAAAATAGTCCCTTCGGTTTTATTATCTATTGTTAATGAAAAGCGGCCGGCAGCCACGCACTTTTGTATTCGCTAAAAACAATACAAATGAGATACCTCTTACAACTGGAACAAGCCGGATTATTCGCCCTCGCCATCTTTGGTCTTTACCTGCAACCCTTGTCGTTTCCGTGGTGGGTTTGGATACTGCTTTTCCTGTTGCCCGATGTGGGAATGATTGGCTACGCCATCAACACCCAAGTGGGGGCCCTTACCTACAATCTATTGCATCATCAATTTACAGGCGCTGCGGTTTTAGGCATTGGTTATTTTACCAACCAACCGTATCTGGTGCTGGCGGGTTTAGTGCTGCTGGGGCATGCTTCCTTTGACCGCACTTTGGGTTATGGCTTAAAGTTTCCCGACAGTTTTAAGCATACCCATTTGAGTTCCTTATAAGGTAAACAAGCCTTCCTGAGTTTTTAAAGCTTCGGAAGGCTTCAGGCACTCAAAAACCCACCGAGTGTAAGCGCCATTCCTCCGGTTTTACCTCTCTTCGCTAATTTTTTATCCTTCACCGGGGATACACCATACCGCAGGCGGCCTATCTTAAAACTACATTTGTTTTTGGTGTAAAAGCTTGTTTTTGACTTTTTACAAACCAAGTGGTTTGACTACACACAAATAAATTTTTAATATAATAAATTGAATTCTGCAATATATTACATATATATACTATAGCATTTATACATTATGTTGTAGTATATTTAAAAATTTCAATATATATTATTAAATATTGCATATATAGCATCTAATTATCAGATAGAAAATTTATAAATATATATGCAATATAGATAGTGTAATATGGAAAATGATTATTAAAATATAGAATATTAAATATTTTATATGCTATTATTTTAAGATAATATAGAAAATTATATATTAGATATAGAAAACCGATAGATATGCCAGAAAATACTTCAAATGAGCCACAAAAAGCGAAAAAGAAGCCAAGAAAAAGAGCTATTGCGCGTGTAACTTCGGCCGTTAGTGACGGAAGATTGGCCCAGTTGACCCGGGCATGGTGTTTAATACTACAAGATAACCTGCCGGTGTTTCAAAGTTTAGACCCCAGCTTTAATGCAGCTTTCCTGGCGCAGTGGCTACAAGATGCCCAACACTTAGAGGGGATGTATACCAACGAGCGAATGGAAGATGTGCAATTGGAGAAACAGATAGATTTACAGCGAATGCGCAAAGCTTTTTTTGACTGTGTGAATGATTTGGAGTTTTATGTAAAAAAGGCTTTTCCGCAGCAGCCATACATAGCAGACGAGTTTGGGCTGCACAAGCTGCGCACCCGGGATGCCAAGCGCGGAGTGCGCGATGTGGTGCTGGGCTATGCGTGTTTAAAATCGGTGGCGCATTACCAGGCCGAGCTCACGGCTGCGGGCATGCCCGCTACCTTTCCGGCACAGATGGAGGACGCACTCGGCCAATATGCCGATGCCGAGGTGGAGCATCAATACAGTATGCTCGAAAGCCTGCGCGCTACCAACCAGCGCACGCTGGCCTTTAATGCACTCTTTGCCAAGCACCAGCTGGTGCTGTCGGCAGCCGAGGCCGTGTTCGATGGTGATGAAATAAAAATTAACCAGTTCAGGCTGTAGGGCTGCATCACACACCCTCTCATTTTACCGAACCGATACCTTGCCGGTGGCTCTGTTGCCGGCAGCATCGCGCAGGCTGAAATAGTATAAACCGGCAGCCAGTGTGCCGCGCTGCAGCGTCACGATGCCATCGGCCGTACTGGTGTGCGTGCGCAGCAGCTGGCCGGTGCAGCTATACAACTCCAGCACACAAGCCGATTGGCCCCCCTGCACCACTATGCGCGTTTCCTCGGTAAACGGATTAGGCACTACCGACAAAGTGAGCTTTCCTTCCGCCACCTCGGAGTATACACCCGATGGGAGGGTAATCTGCGTGCTCACCGTGTTGGTGCGGATGGGTTCGTTGTAGTCGAAATAAATGCTGGCGCTGTTGCGGATAACCGTGCCCGGTGCCAGGCCGCTCTTCTTCTTCACTTTAAAAGTCACAAAGCCTTTACTGGCCGGTTCGTTGGTGGCACTATCTACCAGAAAGATGGGCACAAACCGCCAGGTAAGTATCCCCTGTTCCGAAATATCGAACGACTGATAGTCGTGGCTCGATGCCAGATTTACTACCGTAGCCGGTTCCAGGTGCGGGCTCAGGGTATCTATCAGATTTATGAAATAGGTGGTGTCGTTTCCGGTGTTTTGAAAATGAATGGTGTAAGTGAGCACGCTATCGGTATCGTATATATCGCCTGCGGGCTGCACCTGTTTTTCGTTGGGGTCCATAGAGCCGGTTACCGGCTGAATATACAGGAGGTGGTTATCGCTGCTGTCGCAATCGCTGGCAAGGGGCGTAATCCAAAATTCCTGCTTTAGCGGATAGCTGATGGGTGTATTGGCCGGCACGGTGAAAAAACAGTGCGGAGCCAGATTCCAATCCCACATGGGATAAGGCACATTGCTCACATTCCAGGTAATGGTGCGGGCCGCTGCGTTGTGTGTGCCGCCCAGGGTGTGCGATTGATACACCAACATAGAATCGTATTTAAATGTGATAGTGGCGGGTCCGGTGTAGGCCGGCAGGCTTTGCTGATGATAGAGTATCCAATATTCTTTATTAAAACCCGGATTGGCGCTCGTCCAGCCGGGATGTAGCGCCAGGTCGTAACCCGAGCTGGCTCCAAACCCGAAGTTCAGCGTAACTGAATCGCCCTGCGTGGTAAAGCTGGTGGTTTGCGCCCCGCATACATTTACGTTGCTGCAGCTGGCCCAGCCATTGTTGATGGAGGCGCTTACGGTAAAGTTGCCCGTAGTGCTTACATGAATTGAATATTGCCCGTTGCTGTTGCTGTATCCGTAAAATTGCTGACTGCCATTGGAGGCCGTCAGGGTTACATAAGGCAAGGTGGTTTCACCGGAGTCTTTTAAGCAGTTGCCGTTGGCATCCAGAAATACCACTCCGCTGATGGTGTTAAAGCAATTGCTGTATACCTGTGCATAGGCCACGCGCTCGCAGCCCGAGGCGTCCTGCACAGTTACGCTATAGGCTCCTGCTGCCAGGCCGGTGAGGGTATCGCTGCTTTGGGCCGGTGTGGTGCTCCACAGATAGGTGTAAGGCGGGGTGCCTCCATAGGCCGTTACCCAGGCGGTGCCGGGGCTTCCGCAGTTAACGGGTGTAGTGCCGGTAACGGCATAAAAACTCCAGGCCAGGCTACCTTGCCCGATAGAGCGGCTATACTCAGCACTGCATAGCGTCACGTCTGTGACGGTGACCGTATAAAACCCGGGCGACAAACCGCTGACGTTAGCCGTAGTGGGGCCATGGCTCCACGCATAACTATAGGGCGGGGTGCCGCCTGCGGCATGCAAGGCAATTTCACCGTTGTTTATTCCATTGCAGGCAGCGTTGGAAAAACTGTCCAGCACAATCACCACGCCCGTGTCAAGAAGCGTATCGCTTACCGAAATGGTGCAGCCTGCGTTATCTAAGATATAGACAGTCCAGATGCCGGCCATGTCTACGATAATCTGATTCGAACCGCTTACCCCGTTGTTCCAGTTTACGTAATAAGGGGCAGTTCCTCCGTTGATGTTTACGGTCAATGTGTCCCACTCGTGCGCACAGGATAAATCCTGCGAAGTAATGGTGGCCGAGAGGGTGTTTACGGGGCAATTGCTGGTAACAGAGACCAGGTCAGTAGCGCTGCATCCATTCATGTCTACTACCGTTACAGTATACACCCCCGGACACAGGTTTCCGGGATTTTGTACTGTGGAGGCATTAGACCATATATATGAATAGGCCGGAGTTCCCCCCGTTACGGATAACACCACCGAGCCGTCACATAAGCCGGGCTGGCTTTCGCCCACCGTGTTGGTGTTTGTGGTTATGGGAGTCGGTTCATTCACCGTAAAATTATAGAAAGCCGAACAGTTGATGGCATCTGTAATGGTTACGCTGTAGGTTCCCGCGCTCAGGTTGCCTGCCATGGTGGCGGTGGAGCCATTGCTCCATTGAAAAGTATAGGGTTGCGAGCCTCCCGTTACCACCAGGTCTATCATACCATCCGTACCGGCAAAGCAGGTAACGTTGTTTATGAAAGGCTGCGCCACCGGTGGCGGAAAGGCCGTTACCCACACCGAATCTACGGCTGTGTCACCCACGGCATCGGTCACTGTCAGGTAATAGAGGGTGGTGGTTTGCACCACTGCCACCGGATTGGATTGTGTGGGAACGTTCAGCCAGTTTACAGGCGACCAGCTATAGGTGTAGGGCCCTGTGCCATTGGTGGCTGTAGGGCTGCCGCCCAATGTGACTGTGCCTCCAAAGCATTCAAATAAATCGGGCCCGGCATCGGCTGTAAGCTGAGCGTTCGTAAAATGAAAAGCAGTAAGTAGAAGCAAGAAGGCGAAGAGGCGTTTCATGTGGCAATTGGTTTTGGTGTGGCAGGAATGCTTTATAGACTTGCCTGCATTCCCGGAAGTTGCATGAAAGAATTACGCCAGCCATTGGAAGTTTAAAACTACGAATGGCTGGCGTGTAACAGATTTAAAAAAACTATTGCTTACTGATTTTGAGCACGCTTGTTTTTTCCTGTTGCAGCACTTCCATAAAATAAGTGCCGGCAGCTACACCGCTCAGGTCAATGGTGCGGTGGTCGTTCAGGTGGATGGTGCTATACACCATGGCTCCCAACATATTTCTCACTATCACATTGGCTCCGGCTTGTGCTCCGGCAATCTGAAATACCCCCTTCGAAGGGTTAGGATAAACGCGCAGCAGGTCAGCCGTATCGGCTGAAGAAACGGAACTCAAAACTACCGACTGTACGGCAGAGGTAGTAGTATCGGCACAGCCGGTGGAGTAGGCATAAGACACAGAGTAGTCACCATCTTGCGTAGCGGTGATAGTTTGTCCGTTTTCACCATTGATGGCGTTGCCGTTCAGGAACCATTGAATGTCACCGGCAAAAGGGGGAGTGGCGGTAAGCAATGCTCCGTTAGCCACTATAGAAGGCGCAGGCACTGTATCGGGCTGCTCGGTAAAAGCACCCAGATAAAA
>CAYQRR010000190.1:0-5595 GCA_964419635.1 uncultured Chitinophaga sp.
GCGGGTCTTTATTCTATTAAGATAACGTTGGACAACCGCCAGCGATACCTTCGCAAATACAAGTGGCAGTAGCCCCGGGCCTATCGGCTGGTTGGCTGTTTTTAGGAATTTTCATGTTTTGGTGCAGGTCGTCAACCCTACACCTATTGTTGCGGTAGCAATGGTCGGGGTCAGTTAAATTCAAGCAAAAAGGACAAAAAATCGCCTTGAAAAAAGGAGAGAAATAGTAAAAGGGAAAAGTCTTTTGGCTAATACCCCTCTTAAAAGGAGTCGAGCCAGTGGTGCACGCTGCCTCGGCAAGGCATCAACGCACGAGCAAGACCATGCCCTTGCGCTCCACCTTTACCCCATCATTGGCCGAAAACTGAATCAGGTAGCCATAGCCGCCTTGCTGTGCGGGCTTTCCGTGGTCGTCTCCATCCCAGCCGGTATTGGGGTCGCTACTTTCAAACACCTTACCCCCCCAGCGGTTAAAGATTATCATGGAATAGCCCTTGGGCTCGCCATAAATAATGGTGGGTTTAAAGACCGTATTCAGCCCATTGGGCGCAAAGGCATTGGGGATATAAATGATGGGCCGGTGAATAATGCACTGCACATTGCTGAAGCTCGAAAGCGTGTCGCGAAATCCATTGGGCAAATTCAAATCATAAACCGACTCTATCCGGTAGCAGAAAATACCCTGCTCCGACAAAAACTGCTGCAGCGAATCGCTGTATTCCGTCACGCCATCGTTAAACGTTTGTATCAATTGGTAGCCATTGCCCATGTCGCGATACAGGTGCTGCCGAAGGATGGTGGCATGTTGCAGTTCAAATCCATTCCACTCCAAATGTGCCACGTAGTAGTCAAACAATTCGCCCTTGAGCAGAATGGTTCTCACATATGGTGATACATACTGGTTTTGGCAACTGTCAAACGTGGTTACCTGATAATAGTAGGAGTTCTTTTGTGGAAGCGTGTTGACCCGGTCGCTGTCAATAAACGATTCAAAGGTATTCACCGGAGAGGGAGCCGGTATTTGTGTAGCCGGGTCGAATGAGGCATTGTTTACACTGCGGTCTATCCGGTAAAAGATGAGCTCTGCCAGCGAATCGTTCATCCAGGTCAGGCTGATGTGATTATCCAAATCCACGGTGGCGTTAATAATAAAGTTGAATTTTGGGGCCTGCACAATGCTGGCTTTCAGGCACACCTGGTTGCTGTTGGAAACCACATTGGTGTTGGCCGCACTGATGGCTCGCACGATAATGCAGAGCGAGTCGCCATCATTAAACCCCGAGTACGCATAGTTAAACGTAGTGCTGTCGGCCAAGCCCACCACCTGAAAAGGACCTCCGTTGATGCTCGATAATATCCTATACTCCAGCACATTATTGGCAAAATTGTGGTATCGGTTCCAGGTTACATTCACCTCATTTTCGCAGGCCGTGGAGGTCACATTGGCCAAAATAGTATTGTGTGGCAGGTCGCTGAAGAGGCTCTCTTTCCAGCAACTGTCAAAGGCCGATACCGTGTACATCAGCGAGGTGGTGTTGGGGTCGCCCTGCAGGTCGGTGTAAGTAGTCGTGTTGTAGCCATACACGGTATCAAACGCCAGACCATTGCCATTGGGGAGATAATAATAGATAATGTATCCCTGCGTTTGGGGCGATGCCGAGGGCAGCCAATTAAATACCACACCCGCTGCAGTAACATCTACATTCACTATCTGTGGTGCCAGCGGATTACCATTTTTTATGGTATCGCTTTGCAAAACAGTAGCTCCGGGGCAATTGTATTGTGCTTCCATATAGAACCACCAGTTATTGGCGATGGTTTGGTATCCGGTCAGGGTAAACGAGTTGGTGGCCTGGCCGGTTACAGCAATAGCGTTGTAAGGCCCTGCCGGGCCGGTAGACGATGCAAAAATGGTGTATTGAACAAACGCACCACAGCCATTGGCCGGTGGGTTGGTCCAGTTCAGGGTAATGTCTACCCCATTATTGTCGTTGGTTACGCACTGCAGATCGGGGGCTGCTATCGTTTGCGCCCGGGTCATTGGCGCGCCCATCATTAAGGCCCATAAGAGGAAAATAAATCTGCTATTCACCGGTTGTTTGTTGCAATAATAAGAGTAAACGCCAAACCCGAAGGTTGCGTATGTGCTGCGGGAATAATTAGGGTTGTAAAGCAATTTTGACAGTCAAATACATGTCATCATAAATAAATTTGTCGCCCAGGGTACTGAATACGGTTTTTGATTTATACACCACATTCCATTTTGTGCGGTCCAGCACAATATCGGCAGTAGCGGTGGCACCGGGGCCTTTCTTTTCCAACTTCACCGGAAACTGAATTTCGTTCTTAATGCCCTTGATAGTAAGGTCTGCCGTGGCTGTGTAGGTATTGGCAGCAGCCGGCCCGGGCACCATCTTTTTAATCACGATGATAGCTTCCGGAAAGCTAGCGGTGTTAAAGAAGTCTTCGTTCTTTAAGTGGTCTACCAGATGCTGGGCATCTTCTGCTTCTTTAATATCGATGCAGGTAATGGAGTTCATGTCAATCAAAAACTCACCACTCACAAAGTCATTCCCGTTCAAGGTAAGTGTGCCCGACTTCAGGTTTACGTTGCCCTCATGTTGACCGGTGGTTTTTTTGCCCAGCCAATGGATGCTTGACTGTTCAGCAACGGCTTTGTATTTTACTTCTCCTGCTTTAAACGATAGTGAAGTAAGAAGACTAAGGGTGCCCAGCATTAATTTGAAAGTTGCGTTCATGTTTATTTGGATTTAAGAATTAAAGAGTAAAACTGCCGGCTCCTTCGCGCACCAGAATGGGTTCGGGGCCGGTGTAATCAATAATCGTAGAGGGCACATTTCCACCGGGGCCGCCATCTATTACAATGTCAACCAGGTTTTCGTAGGCCTCATAGATTTCCTGCGCATCGGTAATGTATTCTAAAATGCTGTCCTCGTTTTTGATAGAGGCCGATAAAATGGGAGCACCTAACTCATCTACAACGGCTCGGGCAATGGGATTATCGGGCACGCGAATACCCACAGTCTTCTTATTGTAACCGTAGATTTTAGTCAGGTTATGGTTGCCGTTCAAGATAAAAGTGTAGGGGCCCGGCAAGTTGCGTTTCATCATTTTGTAAACAGGGGTGGGCACATTGGTAGTAAAATCGGTAATGTGGCTTAGATCAAAACATACAATAGAGAAGTTGGCCTTGTTGGGCTTAATATCTTTAATGCGGCATACTTTTTCATATGCTTCGCGGTGCGTCAGATCGCAACCCAACGTATACACCGTATCGGTGGGGTAAATAATAATCCCTCCGCGCTTCAGGCAGTTTACCACTTGCCATATCAGTCGGTCATCAATGCTATAAGGATTTATGCGGATAAGCATAGGAAATCAGAGGATTTGCGGTTCGTAATTTTTAAGTCGCTCTTTTAAATATTCCGGCATGGCCACGCTGGCGTTGGTCTGGTAATCAAAAAGTACCATGGTAGCATAACCGGTAGTGGTGATTTGCTCTTCTCTGTTTACTATGCTGGTAATCATATAGGTTGTTTCAAAACTTTTATTGCCCAATTTGCTTACCCGCACATAAACATAGGTAGGATTGGGAAACACTACGGGTTTCAGGTAGTCCACATGCGCATTGGCCAGTATAGCGCCTATTTCTTTCCAGTTCCACTGGCAGGCTTCGTGGAAATAATAGACCCGGGCTTGCTCAAAATAGGTGAGATAAACAGCATTATTCACGTGCCGCATTTCATCCATATCGCTCCAGCGAATGTCCAGTTTCATTTTGAAACGAAACTTCTTTTTTTCTTCTTCCAAATCCAGTTTATGCATGAGATGCGTTTTTTTAACTATAAAACAATTGAATTCTCGATACGGTTTTGTGCCGCCCTGAAAAGGCGCGAATGTAAAGTCCCTGTGCATATGACAAAAAATTATCTTTACGCAAAAATTTATACTACATGATTGCTATTCCATTATCCGTATTGGCTTTTGCAGCCGGAGTTTACTTATTGGTTAAAGTGAAGCGCGAATTTCTGGGCGGCTTGTTCGAAGCTTTATCTTGGTTGGTTATCGTATTGTCTTTGCTGAGTTTGGGTTATTCCGGTTATAAAGCGCTGGGCTGTTGCGGTAAAAAATGCAACTCCGCTCAAAAATGCTCAGTGGAGCGCGAAGTAATTATCAAAGAAATGGGAGAGGGCGGAGGCACTTGCCATGGTGCCGCCAGGTCCGGTTGCTCTGCAGCGGAAGGTTCACACTGCGAGGCGGGAGGTTGCAAAATGGAAGGCGACAGCGTGGTGATGGACAAAGCCATGTGCGAAGGAATGATGGGAAAAGAAAAATGCGATGCCATGTGTAAAGAGCGTGGCCGTTGCATATTAGCCAAAGACGAATGCATGGCCCTTTGTAAAGCCTCCGGTAAAAAATGTTGTGCCGAGGGAACAGGTGCTTCCACTTGCCAAAAACCGGCAAAGTGCTGCAAAGAACAAAAGACAGCACATTAAAAAGTTTAATAAAAAGGGTATCAATCGCCTGGTTTCTCATCGGAAACCGGGCGATTTTTTTATGGCGGAACGCCAACCCAAAACAGGAAACTGAAACCTTTTTGGAGCACCTCCGTAAAAGTTCGTTACTACATCTCGCGTTCTGCGGAGGTAGAACCGAGGAATTATTTTTTATTAAAACAATGTATATGAATAAGCTATTTGCTTTCATAGCGGCTACAGCATCTTTTATGCTGCTGAGCATCAGCACTCAGGCGCAGCAATTTCTGCGTCACACTGTTGAATACGGAGAAACCATTTATTCTATTCCGGTTCACTACGGCATTACGACCAAACAGTTTATGGCCATCAACAGCATGACCTACGATAACATTGAATTAAAACCCGGCCAGGTGGTTGCCATTCGCGAGTTAACTGCAGAGGAAATAGCACAGGCAAAGCCCGTAGCGAAGCCTCAGGAGCGTGCCGAGTCCACAGCAAAAAATCCTTCTGCTAAGGAGGAAATGATGAAAAAGATACGCGAAGAAGTAGAGGCTTCTAATGCCAAAGCATTGGAGCAGGCAAAAATGGAGCAACAAAAATGGGAACAACAAAAAGCTGCTGAGGCCAAAGCCGAAGAAGAGCAACTTAAATTGGCCAGAGCAGAGGAGGAGCGTCTGGCAAAGGAAGCCGCAGCCCTGCAACAGAAGGCGAAAGCGCTGGAACTAGCTAAGCAGGAGGAGGAACGTAAAGCCACTGCCCTGAAAGCGAAAATGGCCAGCGAGCAAAATGCGGTAGCAAAGGCAAAAGTTACTCCAGTCCATATTCCATCAATGCCGGCTGCGGAAAATGAAAGCATTGGACCCAACGGGGTAAAATATATTGTGTCGTCCACGGGCTATCATTTGGTACAGAAGCAGCAAACGATGTATCATCTTTCCAAAATTTACAATATACCGCTCGAAGATTTAAAGCGCATCAACAACATGGCGACTACCGATTTGGCCATTGGTCAAAAATTGAAAGTCCGGAATTAAAACGAGATTCATTCTCATCGCATCAGGGGCAGAAGGTCATCCTTCTGCCCCTGATTTTTTTA
>CAYQRR010000191.1:0-5580 GCA_964419635.1 uncultured Chitinophaga sp.
TGGCTTATGAAAAGCAAGGCAAAAAGGAAGATGCCCAAAAATTGTATGAGCGAATCCGCGATGAATATCCCAACACGGAAGAAGGACGCGATATTGAAAAATATATTGCTCGGGTAGGCGGCAACTAGACCAATCCTGAATGCATTATGATAAGAGCGAAGAACCTATTCTTCGCTCTTGTTTTTTTAACGATTGGCTTACTACTTATTAACGTCCCGGGGCGATTTCTACCAAAAGAATTGCTTCATTCGCACCCTCAATTTCTCTCTATGATGAAGCATTTTTTTATGGCCTCTTTGGCTACTCTTTTTAATGCACAAGTATTCGGCCAGTTAATTATTAATGAATTATCGCAAGGCGCTACCGGAGCAAAGGAGTATGTGGAACTGCTGGTTACCGGAAATCCTGTGTGTGGTGGAAGTAACACGGTAGACCTTAGAGGTTGGATTATAGACGATAATAACAGTTGGCATGCTACAGGTTCAGGCACCGGAATAGCCGGTGGACACGTAAAGTTTGACAGTATACCCCAATGGGCAAATGTGAAAATAGGCACGTTGATACTGATCTATAACGATGCGGATATGAGTAGTGCCGTTTCTGCTTTGCCTGTGGATACTACCGATGTAAATGGCGATTGTGTTTATATCATTCCAATCAGTTCGGGCGTATTGCTTAAAAATATCACATTGCCCGTGAGCAATGGTTCAATGACTACTTATGCCGTGCCCGGTAATGTTTACACTACTGCAGGAAACTGGATTTGTCTGGGGATGGCCAATAGCAACGATGCATTTCACGTAGTGAATCCGGCCAATTATGCAGTTCCTTATCATGCAATTGGTTGGGGAAATAATACTAATCAGGTAAATATTTATTACGGAAGTTCGCAAGGAGGTTATGTTATATACATGGCAAATTCAAATTCAAACGACCCATTTGATGCTGCTAATTATGTGGACACTACTGCTACCACGAATGAAACTCCAGGTTTGCCTAATAATGCTGCAAATGCTGCTTGGATTCAGTCTTTAAATAACAATTGTCAGCCATTTACACCTCCCATAGTTTCTTTCAACAACCCCGGAGGGATTGGTTGCGGCAATGCTACAGTTACCATTACGGCAACCTCGGGCACACCTGGAGCTACATTTAGCTGGAGCAATAATGTTCAGGGAAGTAACAATACGGTTTCCAATGCAGGAATGTATTATGTTACAGTGACTGATGCCGGAGGCATATGCTCCAATATAGATTCCATCAGCATTACATCGTCCGGCTCTTTGGTGCTGTCAGCTACATCAACCGATGCTTCTTGCGGCACAAGTAATGGAAGTGCGGAAGTAACCGCTACTGTGGGAACAGCTACTGATTATTTATGGAGTACTGGCGCTGTAACTTCTGTTATCAATAACTTAAGTGCTGGTACTTATACGGTCACTGTTACCGGCAGCGGAAGTTGCACAGCCACCGCGTCTGTAACAGTGAGTGGTTCAGGAACATTGGCTATCAATGCTACTGCCGTGGGCACTACTTGTGGAAATAGTAATGGTTCCGTTTCTGTTACGGTAACTTCTGGTACTGCTATAAGCTTTCTGTGGAGTAATGGTGCTAATTCGGCATCGGTTTCCAATCTCCCTGCCGGTACCTATACCGTAACGGTAGATGCCGGTGGCGGCTGTACTGCTACCGCTAGTGCTATAGTGAATGGCAGTGGTAACAATTCGGTGAGCATACAATCAGCAGATTCAATTTTTTGTTCGGGCGACAGCACCGAGATTTGTGCACCGCTTGGTTTTGTATCTTACCTTTGGAATACCGGTGCAACTTCTTCCTGTATACAAGCTAAAAATGCCGGAAACTATCGTGTTACCGTTACAGACAATGCCAATTGTACGGCAACCTCCAACACCATACCTCTGGCGGTTTATCCATTGCCTCCGGTATCGGTGAGCGTCAATGGAGATACGTTGCGTGCATTTAATGCGGTTACCTACCAATGGTTTTTGAATGGGACAGAAATTGCCGGAGCCAATAGTCCGGTATACGTGGCGCAGCAAGCCGGTAGCTATCAGGTAGCAGTTACCGATTCGGTGGGTTGTCGCGCGTTTTCAAATGCTGTTACTATTGTGGTAGGCATTGAAGATGGGTTGGAGCTGGCGGAGGTGCTCGTATATCCCAATCCGCTTTCGGGTGGAAACTGGGTGGTGCAAACTTCACCTGCCTTTATTGGTAGCCAATTAGAGTTTATGGATAACAATGGACGAGTGGTGTATAGTACTTATATCCACAGTTTGTTTCTAGAAGTAACTCAAGACTTTGCCAGTGGAATTTATGTAATGAAATTGCAAAAAGGAGACCGCTTCATTGTCAAAAAGCTGGCGAAACTGTAAGGGCAACTTCAATTTTTACATTTGCTTTACTCATATACAAACAGATAATTTATGGCTACAGGATTTTTTAAAGTGTCTACGGCACATAATGAGCCCGTAAAACAATACGGAAAAGGAAGTAATGAGCGCCTGGCATTACAAGCAAAACTGACAGAAATGCGTGCAGAAGTTCGCGATATCCCTATGTTTATTGGCGACCGCGAAATACGTGATGGTAAAAAGATATCGCTACATCCGCCACACGATCATCAACATTTGCTGGGGTACTACTATAAGAGTGAAAAATCACATGTAACCGATGCGATTAACGCTGCATTAAGTGCACGCGAAAAATGGGTGAATCTGCACTGGGAGCATCGTGCCTCCATTTTTTTGAAAGCTGCTGAATTGATTGCCGGGCCTTATCGCATGGAATTGAATGCAGCTACCATGCTGGGGCAGTCTAAGAATGTATTTCAGGCCGAAATTGACTCTGCCTGCGAAATCATCGATTTTCTTCGCTTCAACGTGCAGTTTATGACCGAGATTTATGCCATGCAGCCGCAAAGCAGTGCAGGCATATGGAATAGAAGTGAGTGGAGACCACTGGAAGGTTTTATATATGCCCTTACTCCATTTAACTTTACGGCTATTGCCGGCAATCTACCCAGTAGTTGCGCATTAATGGGTAATGTGGTTGTTTGGAAGCCTTCCAATACTCAAGTGTATTCTGCTCATGTGCTCATGAAAATTTTTAAAGAAGCGGGTGTTCCTGAGGGTGTAATTAATTTAATTTATCCCTCCGGGCCCGATGCAGCGGAGGTCATTTTTCAGCATCCCGACTTTGCAGGTATCCATTTTACCGGAAGCACGGGAGTGTTTCAAGACATTTGGAAAAGTATAGGCAATAACATACATCGTTTTAAAAGTTACCCTCGAATTGTGGGCGAAACAGGCGGTAAAGATTTTATCATGGCACACAAATCTGCTGATGTAAAAGTGTTGTCTACGGCAATTTCTCGTGGTGCATTTGAATATCAAGGTCAAAAGTGTTCCGCTGCATCGCGAGCCTATGTTCCCTCCAACCTGTGGGAGAAAGTGAAATTGCAAGTGTTGGAAGATTTAAAAAGTATGAAGACAGGACCTGTGGAAGATTTCGGGAATTTCATGAATGCTGTCATTGATGAGAAGAGTTTTGATAAACTCACAGCTTACATTGATGCCGCTAAAACTGATAAGGATGCCGAAGTAATAGCAGGCGGTACTTACGATAAATCTAAGGGTTATTTTATTGACCCCACTATTATTCTAACCACCAATCCGCATTATGTAACTATGTGCGAAGAACTTTTTGGCCCGGTGCTTACGATTTTTGTTTACGATGCAGAGAAATATGAAGAAACGCTAGATGTGCTAGATAAGACATCCATCTATGCATTAACTGGAGCCGTTATAGCGCAAGACCGATATGCTATTGAACTGGCTACAACCAAACTCCAAAATGCAGCCGGTAATTTTTACATTAATGACAAGCCCACCGGGGCCGTAGTGGGGCAGCAACCTTTTGGAGGCGCACGTGGCTCAGGAACAAACGACAAAGCTGGAAGCATGATTAATCTTTTGCGTTGGGTTTCTCCAAGAACAATTAAAGAAACCTTCACCCCGCCCGTGGATTATCGCTATCCATTTTTAGAACAATAAAAGCTAGATAAGTGGAGATGATTGCTGTCATGTAACTGCCATTACCTGCTTATCTCAAAAAATCTATTTTTGGTTAAATCAAAAAAAAACGACTGATGAATTTTAAACTTTTACCTGTTATTCTTTCCTGTTTTTTAACGCTATCGGCTTATGCACAAAATGCTAAAATCTCAGGAGTAGTAAGTGAAGAAAGCGGAGAGGCATTGATTAGTGCCAATGTGGTGATTGATGCTGCTAAAGGCTGGGCTGCCGTCACCGATTTTGATGGAAAGTATGAAATCAGTTTACCGGCCGGGAGCTACGAAGTGAGTTTCCGATATGTGAGCAAAGATGAGCAGAAATTAAAAGTGACTTTGGCGGAAGGTGAAAACAAAACACTGAATGTGGTGCTCAAAGAGAAAGCCAATATGATTGAT
Source organism: uncultured Chitinophaga sp. (assembly GCA_964419635.1). Lineage (GTDB taxonomy): Bacteria > Bacteroidota > Bacteroidia > Chitinophagales > LD1 > Bog-950. Next base: position 4,490 of record CAYQRR010000191.1, read on the forward strand.
GTGGTGGTGGTTACCGGTACCAAATATGAGCAGAAACTAGGCGAACAGACTGTTTCTATGGATGTGATTAAAGGAAGTTCACTCACTAATCAGAATATTACAGATATGAGCCAGGGAATGAGCCGGGTTCCGGGTGTTACCATTGCCGATGGTCAGGTAAATATTCGTGGCGGTGCGGGTTGGAGCTACGGTGCAGGTTCACGAGTTCAGGTTTTGATAGATGACCTTCCTTTGCTTACTGCTGATGCAAATGATGCTAAATGGAATATTATTCCTATGGAGAATGTAGATCAATTGGAGGTAATCAAAGGTGCTGCATCTGCATTATATGGTAGTGGTGCGCTGAATGGGATTGTTAACGTTCGCACCGCATACCCTGTAAATGAGCCCTATACAAAAGTGACTGTTTACACCGGCATAGTTGAAAAACCAGTGGTACATCCTAAAATGGCTTATTGGGGCAGCAATGCACCATTGAGTGGTGGTGTAAACTTTGCCCATCGCCAAAAATTTGGCCAACATGACCTTGTTTTAGGCGGAGCGTACGACAGTAATAATGGTCACCTCGACTCTTCCGATGCACATTCTGTGCGGGGAACAATTAAGTACCGTTATCGTTTTAAAAAGATTGAAGGCCTAAACCTGGGGGTAAATATCAGTGCATACCATAGCTGGGGAAAAACATTCTTTTTCTGGAAAGGATACGGCAACATAGAAATAGCCCCGGGCAATTTTGTAAACTATGATTCACTGGCCTACAAGCCATTTGGCGGCACCATTACGCAGTATAAAAGTTATAGGATTACCGTAGATCCTTTTGTAGATTATTACGACAAAAAAGGCAACCATTTTAAATTGTTGACACGCTTCTTTAATGCTACGAATACCAACAATACCGGCCAAGGTTCAGTGCCCAACTTATATTATGGAGAGTTTCAATACCACCGTGGCTTCGAGTTCAAGAAATTCAACTTTAATGTGGTAGCCGGAACGGTGATCAACTATAGTGATGTAAATGCTCCTAAAAATTCAACCAATAGCCTCTTTGGTAAGAACACAGCGCTTAACTACTCCCTGTATGCGCAGGCAGA
>CAYQRR010000192.1:0-5571 GCA_964419635.1 uncultured Chitinophaga sp.
ATAATGGCTTTTTATATACCAAGATCCCTTTTGATTAGCCCATGAAGCTATAAGATTAAGCGAAAAAAGTCGACTTTGAAAGCTACATGGACGAAGGGAATGGTTACCAGTTTGGAGTAGGTCTTTACACAATCCATAATAGTTAGACTATTCTGGAAAATTGCCTTCCCATCTATATTGAACGAATCTTCCTCCTTGCTTGCCGTTGGTGCGTATGATAAAGTAACGGGTTACACTACGGGAAAAGCCTCCCAAAACGGGTGACTTTTTTTTATTTCCCCTCGCCAAACCGCGCCATCACCATTTCGCTGACGCCCATGGTAGAAAACCCGCCATCATGATAGAGGTTTTGCATGGTAACATAACTGGTGAGGTCGCTGAAAAGGGTAACGGTATAATTGGCACAGTCCTCAGCCGGTGCATTGCCCAAAGGACTCATGTTATCAGCAAAACCAAAAAAAGAATCGAAACCCTTAATACCCGAGCCGGCTGTGGTAGCTGTGGGCGACTGCGAAATAGAGTTGACGCGCACTCGTTTCTGTTGGCCATAGTAATAACCAAACGAGCGCACTATGCTTTCCAACGTAGCCTTGGCATCGGCCATATCGCCATAGCCCGGAAAGGCTTTTTGAGCAGCAATATAAGTGAGTGTCACCACGCTGCCCCACTCGTTGAGGGCATCATGTTTCATGCAGGTTTGCATCAGCTTGTGAAACGAAAGGGCCGATATATCGAGTGTTTTCATCATCCATTCGTAGTTAACATCGGTATAGGCTTTCCCTTTTCTTACGTTGGGACTCATTCCAATGGAATGCAAAACAAAATCGAGTTTGCCGCCCAGATGCTCCACCGACTGATGCACCAGCTTTTCCAGATCCTCCACCAATGTGGCATCGGCAGGTATCACGATAGTGCCGCAGGCATCAGCCAACTTTTTGATTTCGCCCATGCGCAGGGCCACCGGGGCATTGGTAAGGGTAAATCGAGCCCCTTGCTCATGAGCTTTTTGGGCCACTTTCCATGCAATGGAGTTTTCATCCAGCGCACCAAAGATAATTCCACGTTTACCAGCCAATAAGTTGTGCATACAGATATTGTTTTAGGTTTAGGGTTATCCGGCTATCAGTTCGCGGGCGGTAGCCAAAGCCACCTCGCTCACCTTTTCGCCACTGAGCATTTTAGCAATTTCTACCACGCGCTCCTCGCTACTCAACGTTTTGAGGCGAGTAAAAGTGCGGTGCTGCGTTTCTTCTTTGTAAATGTACAAATGCAAATGAGCCACGCGGGCTATCTGCGGCAAATGGGTAATTGCAATTAACTGATGTTGACCGGCCAGTTGCTTCATAATTTCACCCACCTTAAGGGCCACTTCACCCGATATCCCCGAATCTATTTCGTCAAAAATAAGTGTGGGCAGGGCACCGGCATCAGCTATCAACGATTTGAGGCACAGCATCAGGCGCGATAGTTCACCTCCGCTGGCCACTTGTTTTATTTCTACCGGAGCAAATCCTTTGTTGGCACTAAACAAAAACTGCACATCGGTAAGGCCCGTATCACAGAGGTCTTCGGAGGGCATGGCTTCCACCGATACTACAAACGAAGCCCCCGGCATGCCCACCTTCTGCAGCAAAGCGGTTACCTCTTTTTCCAAATCTCTCACTACCTGTAGGCGGGAGGCATGCAACTGCTCCGCTAGTTTATGTAGTTCGTTTAATTCTTGTCCAGTGGTGCTTTGCAGAACACTTATTTCCACACTCGAATTTTCGACCAATTGCAGTCGGTCTTCCAGGTCTTGCTGCAGGGCAATTAAATCAGCCACTGATGCTACCTGATGTTTTTTTAGCAGACGATACAGGCTGTGGAGCCGCTGATTTACCTCTTCCAGCTTTTCAGGGTCGTGGGAAGTGCTGTCGCGCAGGTGCTCGACATCGCGGGCAATGTCTTTCACCTCTTCCAGCACCGAGTGCAAGCGTTCGTCCAGTATGCTTAATTCGGGGCCAAGGCCTTTTATGGGCTTAAAGATAGCTGCCAGCTCACTAATAAAATCAATGACGGAGTGCTCGTTGCCGTCCAGCAGTTGCGTGGCATTTTGCAAAGCGAGTTTTATCTCTTCAATATTAGAAAGGGTGCTCTGCTCCTGTTCCAGCCGTTCCTGTTCGCCCTCCTTCAGGCGGGCATCTGCCAACTCACTTAATTGAAATTGAATAAAATCCTGCTCAGCTGCTGCAGCTTTATGACGGGCTTGTAGTTCCTGCAATTGGGTCAAATGCTGCCGGTACCTGCGGTAAACTGTTTGATATAGGGCTAAAGTGGACGAGTTGTGAGCCACCAGGTCAAGTATGCTTAATTGAAAGCCGGCCTCGGTGAGGTCGAGCGTTTCGTGCTGACTGTGCAGGTTAACCAACTGCTCCCCTAGTTGCTTTAGTACCGGAAGGTTGACTGGTGAATCGTTGACAAAGGCGCGGCTTTTGCCGCTGGGGCTAATTTCGCGCCTGATAATGGTGTGCGTATCAAACTCCAACTCATTAGCAGCAAAAAATGCCTGCAGGTGCGGGCGCTGCAATTCAAAATCGGCTTCTACCACACACTTCTCCTTTTCATCATACAATACTTTGGTATCGGCACGCTGCCCCAATATCAGGTTTAAGGCCCCCACCAGTATAGATTTACCGGCACCGGTTTCTCCGGTAATGATATTCATGCGCTCATGGAAGTCAATATCCAGCCGGTCTATAATGGCATAGTTGCGTATGGAAAGTCGGTGAAGCATAGGGCGAAAATAAAATTTGGCTGGAACGATAAGCAGCCCAAAATAAATTAAAACCGTTGCGTTTTATATCCTAATTAAATTAACCCACACTTTGAAGCCAGACATATTCATGTATGTTTGCGCGCTTTTCTATGGCACTGTTAACCTCCACATTTCGCAAGTTTCTCCCTTCACTGGCAGCGGTAGCTTTTCTCGCTTTTATGAGCAGTTGCGACACTCCTGAAAAGGTGCTTAAAAGCAGCAACCTCGAATACAAGAAGGCCAAAGCCACTTCTTGGTATTACAAAAAGGAGTATCTAAAGTGTATTCCGGTGCTCGAAGAACTCATGGGGCTACTCAAGGGCCGCGAAAGCATTGAGGAGTTCTATTACATGTACAGCATGGCCAACTACAAACAGGGCGATTACATGCTGGCGGCCTATCACTTCAAGAATTTCTATGATCAATACACCAATAGCCCGCGGGCCGAAGAGTGTTTGTTTATGCATGCCAAAAGTTATCAGCAGATTTCGCCCAAGTATGAATTGGACCAGACTTATACTTACAAGGCGCTGGAAGCTTACTCGCTTTTTTTAAGTATGTATCCCGACAATAAGTTTTTGCAGGAAACCAACGAAGCTTATAGCAAACTCCGCAAAAAGCTGGAGAAGAAAGCGCTTTCAAATGCCGAACTATACTACCGCACCAGCAATTTCAAAGCAGCGGCCACCACTTTTGGTAACCTGCTTCGCGACTACCCGGATATTGAAGAAAATGAGCGAATCGGTTTCATGATTGTCAAGTCGAACTACAAATTTGCCGAAAACTCCATTCCTGAAAAAAAGATGGAGCGTTTCAAAAAGGTGATAGAAAGCTACGCAGATTTCTCCTACAACTTTCCGGGCAGTAAGTATCTGGACGAAGCCAAGCGTTACAAACAAGTATCGCATTTTATGGCAGCTAAAAGTGCCTTCGAATGGGCCGAGGTTGGCCCCCTCACTGAGCGGGAACGTTTGTTTAAAGTAGCGGTGAACGAAGTAAAGGTTCAAAATCCTTTCTTATCCACCGATAAAGAGAAGCGGGAATTGGATAAACTTTCCGAAAAAGCCTACTTCCTCACCATCAAGAATAACTTCCTGATTAGCGAATTGACCAAAAACGGGCAAAAACTAGCTGCTTTAGAGCAAACTGTGAAAACTTATTATACTTTTGTCGACCTTTTTCCGAAGAGTAAATTCATCAACGAAGCGGAAAAAATATTTCAGAACTCAACCGAATTACTTAAAAAACTCAAAAGCAATGGATAAAAGTAAGAAGATAAAAATGACTCAGCAAAGTCCGATTCTGGAAACTCAGAACCTGGAGGAAGTGGGCAAAAAAAGTGGAAATGTGTACGAAGCATTGCACATCATCGCTAAACGAGCTAATCAAATTTCGCGCGAAATCAAAGAAGAATTACACGCCAAACTGGAAGATTTTGCCACGCATACCGATAGCCTGGAAGAAGTTCACGAGAACCGCGAGCAAATTGAAATCTCTAAATTCTACGAAAAGCTGCCTCACCCAACTATTTTGGCTACTAAAGAGTTTATGAGCAACGAAGTAGATGCTCGTTATCCCGAAGTAGAGGAGAATTAAATTACATGAGAGGCAAAAAAATAATACTAGGCGTTAGCGGTTCCATCGCGGCCTACAAGAGTGCCTCTTTAGTCAGATTATTAGTAAAAGCCGAAGCCGAAGTTAAGGTAATGATGACTGCTTCGGCTTGTTCTTTAATTACCCCGCTTACATTATCCACGCTCAGCAAAAATGAAGTGCTCACTGATTTGAGCACCGAATCGGGCCGGTGGAATAACCATGTGGAGTTGGGGATGTGGGCCGATGCCATGGTGATAGCCCCGGCCTCGGCTAATACGATTGGTAAAATGGCACACGGCATTTGTGACAACATCATGTTGGCAACTTACCTCTCTGCCAAATGCCCTGTTTTCTTCGCCCCGGCTATGGACCTCGATATGTGGAAACATAAAGCCGTTATCCGAAACATTGAGTTGCTACACAGCTATGGTAATATCCTTATTCCGGTAGAAAACGGTGAGCTCGCCAGTGGCCTAATTGGCGATGGCCGAATGGCCGAACCGGAGCAAATTATCGACTCTTTGCAGTCTTTCTTCTCCATTTAATTCTCGCTGCACTCTTACCAGTTGTTTTTTTGCTGACACGAACTGTGAAACAGACGTTTTTTTGCGTTTTGTAATCAGAAAATAAATAAGACTTTTGGCGCGCCCAAAACGAGGGCTAAACGATTTCAGTTATGGGTATAGACGAAAGACCGAAGAACGCAGAGCGTGCCGAAAGTAATGTGCTCCATTTAATGGAGAGCATGGAACATGAACAAGTGATGTTCTTCAATGATAGACCCACCGGTCTCAAAGGGATTATTGCCGTACACAACACCACACTTGGCCCCTCGCTGGGTGGCTGCAGAATCTGGAACTATGCGCATGAAGAAGATGCTCTTTGGGATGTACTCCGTCTTTCCAGGGGCATGACTTTTAAATCAAGCATCAGCGGCATTAATTTGGGTGGTGGCAAGGCAGTTATTATAAGCAATCCCAAAGTAAAACATGACGAAGCTTTTTGGAGAAGATTTGGAAAGTTTGTAGAGAGTCTGAACGGCAAATACATTACGGCAGAAGATGTAGGCACCAGCACCGAAGTCATGCGCATCGTGATGCAGGAAACCAAACACGTAACCGGAAAACCCGTGGAAGCAGGTGGTACCGGTGACCCCTCTCCATTCACTGCTTTTGGCGTTT
>CAYQRR010000193.1:0-5544 GCA_964419635.1 uncultured Chitinophaga sp.
GCACAAATAGAAGAGCACAAAAAAAATCCGAAGCCTAAATCAGGCTGGCAGAAAAAGCTGGAAGAGATGCAAAAGCAGAACGAAGCCAGAGCCAAACAGAAAAAATAAAGCACCTGCCCGGGGAACTCAAAGGAGTTTACCGGGCACGGCTTATCTCCAAAATTTTACATTCGCACCCTCTTAAAAACAAGAGAAGCCTCAGCGGGCTTTCCGCTGCCCTATCTATCTGCTATGATTACAGTAAGTAACCTGTCGCTTCGCTACGGCAAGCGCGTATTATTTGAAGACGTAAACCTGAAATTTACCAGCGGCAATTGCTATGGCATTATTGGTGCCAATGGAGCCGGCAAGTCTACTTTTTTAAAAATACTGCAAGGCGATATTGACCCCACTACCGGGCAGGTGGCCTTTAGCAAAGGGATGCGCGTGGCGGTGCTCAAGCAAAATCACTTTGAATATGACGAGGTGCCTGTAATGCAAACTGTGCTGATGGGGCACAAAACCCTTTGGGGCATTATGCAGGAAAAGGAACTGCTGTATGCCAAAGCCGACTTTACAGAGGAAGACGGCCACCGAGCTGGCGAACTGGAAAATACTTTTAATGAAATGGACGGCTGGAATGCCGAAAGCAGCGCAGCCGAATTACTCAGCCATCTCGGCATAGCCGAAGAACTGCACTATAAACTACTGAAAGAATTGGATGGTAATCAAAAGGTGCGCGTATTGTTGGCGCAGGCCTTGTTTGGCAATCCGGATATTCTGTTTCTGGATGAACCTACCAACGATCTGGATGTGCAAACCATTAATTGGCTCGAGGATTTTCTGGCCGACTACCAAGGCATTATACTGGTGGTGAGCCACGATCGTCACTTTCTGGATGCCGTGTGCACCAATATTGTAGATATTGACTACAGCAAAATGACCATTTACACCGGCAATTATTCTTTCTGGTATCAAAGCTCGCAACTGGTAGCGCGCCAAAAAGCCGATGCCAACAAAAAGGCCGAGGACCGTATTAAGGAACTACAGGAGTTCATCAGGCGCTTTTCGGCCAATGCCTCCAAATCGCGGCAAGCTACAAGCCGCAAAAAAGCCCTCGATAAAATAAACCTTGAGGACATTCAACCCTCCAGCCGCAAGTATCCTGGTATTGTCTTTAATAACGTGCTACGCGAAGCCGGCAACGAAATATTGGAAGTGCGCAACCTGAGCAAGAAGGTAAATGGCGAAGTGCTGTTCAGCAATGTGAGCTTTACCATTAAGAAAGGTGACAAAATTGCTATACTGGGACACAGCATTGCGGTGTCGGCATTCTTGAACATCCTGATGGGCGAAGATACCGACTACCAGGGCTCCTTTCAATGGGGAGTAACCACCAGCCGAGCAGGCATCCCTAACGATAACACCTGCTACTTTGAAGGTGTAGACCTGAACCTGATAGACTGGCTGCGCCAATATTCGCCCGAAGAAAAAGACGAAACTTTTATCCGTTCTTTTTTGGGGCGCATGTTGTTTTCGGGCGAAGAAGTGCTCAAGAAATGCAGTGTGCTATCGGGGGGCGAAAAGATGCGCTGTATGTTTTCGCGCATGATGCTGATGCGCGCCAATGTGCTGCTGCTCGATGAACCCACCAATCACCTCGATCTGGAATCTATTACGGCACTCAACAATGGCCTGAGCGACTTTCGGGGCACCGTGTTGTTTACCTCGCGCGACCATGAACTGGTGGAAACCATCGCCAACCGCGTAATTGAGATAGCCCCCAAAGGCATGTTGGATAAAGAAATGGACTTCGATTCCTTTATTAATAGCGAAACTATACAGCAGCAGCGCACTGCCTTGCAGGCGGGTAAGTAGTTTTGTTAAAGCTTTTATAACAGAAAAGAAAGCTTTACATGGTTTTTGGAAACATTTGCCCACAAATCAGCTCCTCCTTAATTCCTTACCGTTTTGCATCCCCTACCGGAAAGTTTCGGCAGGTGAAAACAGCTGCTGATAAGAAATGGTCAGGCGGATTTATCCGCTCATTTACAGACGAGATTCAATTTATCCTGCCCCCTAGACTGAATTAGCCAAAGAAAAAAGCCGTTTAAAAATCAATATGCTTTCCCGGTCTTAGTTTACATGAAACTTGCGACCATCTTTGGCATAGTCGCGTAGTATCTGGGCGGCTTTAAACCGCGCGCCATATTTAGCAGCCAGGTCGTCCATCAACGCCAGCACCTTGGCAGCGCCCTGTGTGTCAATATAGCGGAACGGCCCACCGGTGAAAGGTGGAAAGCCCAGCCCGAAAATAGCTCCCACATCGCCATCGGTGGGGTTCTCAAGTATGTTTTCCTGCAGGCAATGTAGGCACTCGTTCAGCATCATCATGCCCATGCGGTTTTGTATAGTTTCAATACTGAACTCTTTGCGTGCAGGGTTGCCAAAGTAGGCGTAAATCTCTTCGTTGATGCCGCGCTTCTTGCCTTTTTCGTCATACTTATAGAAACCGCGCTTGTTCTTTTTGCCATGGTAACCATCGGCAAACATTTTTACAATAGCGTCATTACTACGGTGGCCTTCGCGTTGCTTAGCCATTTCGGCCAGTTCGCCTTTCATCACATGCGCTCCCACATCTATGCCCACTTCATCTTGCAGGGTTACGGGCCCCACGGGGAAACCCCATTGCTTCATGGCTTTGTCGATGAGCGCAGCCTCGCAACCTTCTTCCAGTAACAGGAAACACTCGTTCATGTACGGAGCCAAAATACGAGTGGTATAAAAACCCGGACCATCGTTCACCACGATTACGGTTTTACCCTGCCGAATGCCCAGTTCAAAACAAGTGGCAGTAACCCAATCGGCCGTTTTGGGGGTTTTAATAATCTCGAGCAATGGCATTTTGGGCACCGGGCTGAAATAGTGCATACCGATTACGTTTTCGGGGCGGGCAGCTTTTTCGGCAATATGCGCTATCTGCAAAGCGGAGGTATTGCTGGCAAAAATAGTGTCGGGGCGCGATGCGGCTTCGCAATCGGCCACAATGCGCTGCTTCAGTTTTATTTCTTCAAACACCGCTTCCACGATAATGTCAATCTTCTTAAAGCCGCTGTAGTCGAGCGTCCCTTCCACGCGATTCATTATCACATCTACCTCGGGAGCGCTCATGGTCTTGCGCTTTATCTTTTTGGCGTAATCGCTATAGATAGTTTGCTTGGCCTGTGCAATGGTTTCTTCCTTAATATCTTTCAATAACAACTGTATGCCATCGGCTGCGCTCACCTGCGCAATTCCCGCACCCATAAAGCCGGCTCCTACCATGGCAATGTGGTCGGTCGATTTAATTAAATCAGCAGCATAAGGATTCTTTTTCTTCTCGGTCATGTTGAAGAAAATTCGAATCAACTGCCGGCTTTCGTTGGTCAGTATCAGCTCTTCAAACTTAGTGGCCTCGGCCTCCAGCCCTGCCGACATGCCGTGCTCCATACCCGCCTCTACACATTCCAATATACGAAGCGGTGCCGGGTAGTTGCCTTGCGTTTGCTTCATCACCATTTCTTTGGCCTTTTTGTAGATAATACCTCTGGTGAGCGAATTGCTTTCGAGCAGTTTTTCCATCCACTCGCGTTTGTCTTCGCGCACCAGCGGCCTGGCAGCCAGTTGCAAGGCAAATTCCATTGCGCCATTCAAGAGGCTTTCTTTGTTACTCACTTTATCGGCCAGGCCTATCTTTTTAGCCTTGAGAGCGTATATCTTTTTGCCGGTAAGCATCATATCGAGCGCCTTCTGTATTCCTATCAACCTTGGCAGGCGCTGGGTGCCACCGCCACCGGGCAGCAAACCGAGCATCACTTCAGGCAGGGCAAAGTGGGTAGCTTTATCATCGCTCACCATGCGGCCATGGCAGGCCAGTGCAATCTCAGTGCCGGCCCCCAGGCAAGCCCCATGTATGGCAGCCACCACCGGCTTTTTACTTTGCTCTAAGCGGGCCAGCGAAGCATGGCCATTACGGGTAAACTGAATAAAATCTCCTTTCTGCTTCACCTGGCCAAACATGTCTATATCGGCCCCGGCAATCCAGTCTTTCTTTTTGCTGGCAATGACGGCTGCCTTTACCTCGCTATCGCTTTCCAGCGACTGAAACAAACGGTCAATCTCCTCCACAAATGCGAGCGATACTTTGTTTATTTTTTCGTTGGGCTGATCGAGCCATACAATGGCTACGCCATTGGGGCGCTTTTCAATAGTGGCAATTTGTGACATGGAATTAAGTTTAGATTTGAAAGGGTGAAAATAAACGGGAAGTTGAAATTGTATTTTGATAATGGAGCAATACTCTATTGAGTTTTCTTTGGGCTGGTCAGTCGAGCCATATCATGACTATGTTATTGGTGCGCCTTTCGATGATGGCAATTCGTGCCACGCTGTTTTGAAAGGTCGAAAATAAAATCTTAGATCTCACGTACCGGGCAAGCACGTTGTGGCCAATGCTTGGGGTGTTCACGAAAGAGTGTACGAAAGGAAGGATTTACCTGACTGTAATGTGAACTATAACTACACCCAATTTAGTCATTTCATATGTTGTAAACTCAGCATAACCGGTTAATCCATTGGCGTTTACATTAATAAAATAATCATAAAACAAATCTCCGGAATCTGCAGTAAGGAACCCCTTGATGACATTCGTTTTACCATCATTATTTGTATACTCCGTTAAGGGTTTTTTATTGCCTTTTCGGTCTATTTCTACAGTGGCTCCGCTCACCGGTGAGTGATTACGATCTGTGACAGAAACAAATAATTCTAGACCTGAAACCGGGGAATTATCCTTTTTAGAGGGCATTTCGACTTTCACTAATTGATCAGCTCTTTCAATATTTACAACAGTAAGTGCCGAGTAATTATCCCGTATTGCCAAAAATCTATTATAACCAAGTGGAACGTCCGATTTAAAACGATAACGGTTATCGGTTGCACTTGCAACAGCTTTTTGTTTAATCAATGGTCGTTCAGCCTGGTATTGCCACAGGTCCGGTTCGATTGTTTCTGTAGTATTATCGTATCGTTCCAAAATGACCCCCACAACTTTCACTCCTTCTAGAAAATAATTATTACTAACAAATAAAACCACGGATACACCTAGTACAGCGAGCAGTACTCTTGTAAAATTTTTCATAGCGTAAGTTTTAACTAATATAAGATTAGTTTTAGACTCAAAAATAAATTGTAAGGTCATGTCGCAGAATTTGGGGCCACTTTTAAAAGAGGCGGATGCCAAACTAAACAGCGAACTATCTGTATCGCGACAGCAGGCTATGGCCGCCTTGGAGTTAGCCATTGCAACCGGCAACCCCAAAAGTATGGCCGATGCTTATTACCTATTGGGCAAAGTTGAATACCTAAGCAACAATGCCGCTGCTGCCCTAGATTATTTTCGAAATGCTATCAAGTATGCCGATAAGGCTGGTGATCTAAAGACACTAGCTACCTCTCTTAACAATACAGGCCTCATTTTATTTCAGAGTGGCAAATGGGCAGAGGCGAAAGATGCCTACCATCAGT
>CAYQRR010000194.1:0-5538 GCA_964419635.1 uncultured Chitinophaga sp.
TTGGCCTCACCCCCGGAAACTTTGAAACTTACGCCTGGAGCACCGGGCAATCTTCTCCGGTAATTCTTGCTACACAGTCGGGTGTTTATCGTGTGTCTGTAAGCGATAAATTTGGTTGCAGCGCCAGTGATGAAATCAATATAGCCTTTTTGGACTTGCCGTCTGCTACTTTCACATCGGTAGTTACAGCCGACTCAGTTCTGTTTATGGCTACGGATACATCTGCATTACTGCTTTGGAATTTTGGCGATGGAACTACCGATTCCGTTTCTTCTCCCATGCATACTTACGCATTAGCGAGCACTTATTATGTAACCTTGCAAGCCATCGATAGTAACGGATGTGTGTCCACCTCGCTCGATTCTGTAACCATATTACCATCTGATGTTGTGAAACTCTACTCGCATAAGTTTTCGGTTTATCCTAATCCGGTGTCGAGTGAATTGTATATAACAAATCTATCCGGTGCGCAATATGAGTATTCTATTTTCAGTTCTCTAGGTCAATTAATGGTGAAGAGTAGCACTCATAATTTGAATCATAAAATTGATATGATACAATGTTCTCCAGGCTTATATTGGCTACAGATTAAAACCAGTAATACAAAATTGGTTAAGTATTTTATCAAAAGATAGAGTAGAACTTGCTTCCTATACTTATGTTCTTACATTTGCGCCCCACATCGCGGGGTGGAGCAGTTGGTAGCTCGTTGGGCTCATAACCCAAAGGTCGTAGGTTCGAGTCCTACCCCCGCAACAATAGCCCTCAAGTATTTGGGGGCTTTTTTTATGGTTGATCCCTAAATCTGCACGGTAAGAAAATCGAGCTTTTGGTTTTTCTGATATTTGACAGCCTTTGATGGTAAGAGTATATTTGCCGCAACAAAAAAATGAAATATGAGAACAACGCTTTTACTTGCTATCGCTTTGTTTGCAGCGGCTAATGCAAACGCTACTATCCGCACCCTGAGTAATAATACCAACAGCCCCGGGCAGTTTACTACGTTCGCAGCAGCACATACTGCTTCTGCAGCCGGGGACACCATTTATGTGCATGGCTCACCATACAACTACGGAACATTCTCACTGACTAAACAACTTACGGTGATTGGCATTGGTCACAACCCGCAAAAGCAGGCACCGCTGAAATCGTTTGTAGACTATATCTATTTCGGCACAGGTAGCAATGGCAGCCGCATCATCGGTATGGAAGTTTACGAAATTCACACTTCTACCACCAATATTAACAGTGTTGAAATACGCCTTTGCAAAATACTTTACCGTATTCTGCTTGATGATGCCGGTAGCAGTAACTGGTTGGTAGACGGATGTGTTTTTACTTACACAAATGAAAATATTTATGGAGCGAGCAGCCAAAGCGGGCATCGTATACGCAATAGTATATTTAACGGTCAACTATATAGCATGAATGGAAGTAACGGGTATCACTATATCGAAAACAATATTTTCCTGCGCAATGGTGTAGCGTTCGATTACGTAAACCCTGCCTATGCCAACAACAATATTTTTTATCGCTCTAGTCCAATCGGAACAGGGAATGGAATTACCTTTAGCAACAATATTTCTTATCAGTGCAGTAATAATAACTTCCCTAATGGCACAAACCTGACCAATCAAGATCCTAAGTTTGTCAATTTTACCGGAGGTGGTGCAGGAACTAACTTTAGCTATTCACACGATTATAGTCTTCAAGCCACCAGTCCTGCCAAAAACTATGGCACAGATAGCAAAGATTTAGGAGTATATGGCGGGGTGGGAGACTACAATCAAAATGGTATACCGCGTATTCCATATATCAGTGAGTTTAATATCAGCAACCCTACCGTTAGTCCGGGAGGCACTCTCAATATCGATTTCAAATCAAAGGTTCGCTAAATTTTAAGCGCAAAGTTTGGCGTGCAGACGTTCTCACTGTATGCCTGACTGATGCGTGAAGTGGGTTTATTCATTCATATTAAAAGGAACCACATGGCAACCATTTTCTTTTATTCAAACGCATATTGCTGGCGGGCTAAACGATCATTCGTGTTGGTGTTTGCCATCTTGTTTTTTCAATGGAACTATGCTCAAACGAATTTCAATGCGGCCGAGTATTTTTTCGATAGTGATCCGGGCATAGGGAGCGGCACACCGATTAGTATTTTGCTTACAGCCGACTCTATCTCTATTAGCGAAAATATTTCAACCACCGGGCTGAATGAAGGTCCGCACACCCTCTATATCCGTGCTCGCACAGAAGGTATCAAATGGAGCCTTTATGAAGGCCGCACGTTTTGGGTAAAGCCCAGCATTGTGTATGCAGAATATTTTATAGATACCGACCCCGGTGTGGGGAATGGAACAGCTCTGAGTATAACCGGTGGAGAAGATTCTATTGCATTCAATGGCGGAATCGTTATTCCTATACTTAGCGGTGGTAATCACAATTTGTTTATTCGCACCCGTGATAGTCGAGGCATTTGGAGTTTATACGAGGGCAAGCCCTTTTACGTAAACGCTTCTTCTTCATTTGAAGCAGCGGAATGGTTTATTGATACTGATCCCGGAATAGGAAATGGCACTGCTCTTAGTTTATCCGGCTTAGATTCAGCAGCTTTTACAGGTGGAATTACTTTGCCCGTGTTGAGTGGAGGTTGGCACAATTTGTTCGTCCGCGCCAAGGTTCAGGGCGGTGCGTGGAGTTTGTATGAGGGTAAACCATTTTACGTTAATAGTGGCAATACCATCAGCTATGCGGAATATTTTTTAGACACTGATCCGGGCATGGGTGCTGCTATGCCATTTACCATTACATCCGGTATCGATTCTATTTCTGAGGTGCAGAATGTAAACATACCACTCAATACTTCGCCAGGCTATCATCACTTATTTGTCCGCACGCGGACTACCGATGGTAAGTGGAGTCACTACGAGGGCAAACAGATATTTGTAAAGAATAGCATAGTAGCTGCCGAATATTTTTACGATAAAGACCCGGGAGTGGGTAATGGCTCGCCTCTTGCGGTTTCAGCATCTCCCGATTCGGTAACAGTGAACGCCAACGGTCTTTCAATTGCTTGTTTAGACTCAGGAACCCACTATCTCTTTATTCGCACAAAAGATGCAAGTGGTAATTGGAGTTTGTATGAACACGATACGCTTTTTATTAATCAACCGGCACCACAGATTTCCGCTGTAGGGCCTACCACCATATGTGCGGGGGATAGCGTGGTAATGACCGCCAATACCGGCACCGGTTGTAATTATCAATGGTATTTAAATAACGTAGCAATTCCTTCCGCTACTTCTCCAACGTATACCGCTAATGTAGGAGGCACTTACAAGTTGGTGATGACGACTAACGCTGTGGCGTATACCTCCAACGAGATTTCCATCACCTTGGGTGGTGGCGGACCGGCTCCGAGCATTTCAGCTAATGGTCCTACCACATTTTGCAATGGCGAAAGTGTGGACTTAACGGCATTACCCAACGGCTCATTGGCTTATTTATGGAGTACTGGGGCAACTACGCAATCCATTACTGTAAATGCTTCAGGAAACTATTTCTGCACTGTTACCGATAATGCAGGATGTGATGCACCGGCCAGTATTTCGGTCACGGTAAATCCCAACCCAACGCCCGGTCTTTTACCGGCCAGTGTTACTATTTGCAATGGGAACAGCGCAACTTTAACGGCAAGTGGAGGAACAAGCTATTTATGGAGTAATGGGGCCAACACAGCCGCTACTGCTGTATCGCCTTCTTCTGCTACTACATACACTGTGACTGTCACGGATGCGAATAGTTGTACGGCTACTGCATCCCGATTGGTCAATGTAAATCCAACACCCAGTGTAAACGCTACCAATTCAGGGCCTTATTGCCTAGGTGGAACCATTCAGTTGAATGCCACCGGTGCTGTTAGCTATGTTTGGAGTGGTGTAAATGCATTTTCCTCTACGCAGCAAAATCCTACCCGTTTAGCATCACCGCTCCATGCAGGAGTTTACCATGTAACCGGTACGGATGCTAATAGTTGTACGGCTTCTGCTACTACCAATGTAGTAGTAAACGGAAGCGCTGCAACCATTACCCCCAGCGGACCTACTACTTTTTGCTTTGGTGGGAGCGTGGACTTGACAGCCGGTGCAGGTTCTTCCTGGTCCTGGAGCAATGGAGCCAACACGCAGAGTATTTCTGTATCGACCACTAACAGCTATTCAGTAACAGTGACCGATGCAAACTCCTGCACTTCATCTACCACGCAAAGTGTAACTGTTCAGCCGCTGCCAACTGCTATCGCAAGTCATAGCACACCCGTATGCGAAAACGGAACTGTAACCTTGCAGAGTAGTGGAGGAGCCAGTTATAGCTGGAGCGGTCCATCGTTTAGTTCATTATTGCAAAACCCAAGCATCAATAGTTTGAATGCAGCATTGCATGATGGCATTTACACTGTAACCGTTAGCAGTGCATCCGGTTGCAGCGCTACAGCTACAACTACTGTTTCCGTTAACGCAAACCCAACAGCAAGTGCAGGGAGCAATAGTCCTGTTTGCCAGTGGACCAACATTCTTTTCACTTCATCGGGTGGGAACACTTACAATTGGAGTGGAGTCAATGGATTTTCCTCTACTGCACAAAATCCATCCCTGTTAGCGACTGCGGCTGATGCAGGTACCTACAACGTTACAGTAACGAATGCGAGCGGTTGCAGTGCTACGGCTACTACCAATGTAACAGTGAATACAGCTTCGGCTTGGATAACTCCCGGTGGTCCCACCACTTTCTGCTCACCGGGCAGTGTAACACTTACAGCCAATGCCGGAAGTGCCTATAATTGGAATACCGGTGCCACTACGCAAAGCATTACCGTTACCAACACCGGTTCGTTTAGCGTAAGTGTAACCGCAGCCAATGGTTGTTCCTCTGTAGCGAGTGGCTTTATTGTGACAGCAAACACACCTCCGACTGCAATAGCCAGCAATACCGGCCCTTACTGTGTGGGCTACAACATACAACTGAACGCTAACGGTACGAATGTGCAGTCGTATGCCTGGAATGGAGTGAATGGTTTTAGTTCATCTACACAAAATCCAGCTATTGCTAATTCTTCGGCTGTAAACTTTGGAGTGTATAACGTAACCGCCACCAGCAGCGCGGGCTGCACCGCCACGGCTACCACAACAGTAACTTCCAGCGGCAATGCACCTGTGCTTAGCTACAGCGGTAACCCCAATTTTACGTCACATATTGTTGACCCGCTGTTGGCCTCACCATACACTAACTTTAGATTTGAAGTAAAATATACCGATGCAGATGGAGATCTACCGGCAGCCAACTATCCACGGGTCCTTATGGATTATGAAGGCAACGGCAACTTTACCGACCCGAACGATCGCTTGTTTATTATGCAGCAAGCTGACCCGGCAGATGTGAACGTTACAGATGGAAAGATTTATTTCTATGTAGCGACCGGCCTTCCGGTGGGGTTGAATTATCAAACACGAATTGTGGCGAATGATAACTCTGTCAGTG
>CAYQRR010000195.1:0-5522 GCA_964419635.1 uncultured Chitinophaga sp.
CCAATGGCCAATGCTTGGTTGCCCGATATGTTTCTATATACACCGGCAGGCAAGTTAGCTGTACCTACTTTATAGCGTGTTGTAAACACTTCGGTAGTATCTCCATAATTCCAACCGGCATTCAGTACTTTCAGGTTGGCTTCAAGGATATCGGGCTTCTTTTCAAATTTTTCTTTCAACGACTGAATCGTAAACTCCATGCTTTTATCAAACATCCAAAACAGCAAACCCAGGACAAACATGTTTTTGCTTCGCTCTATTTCTTTCATGCTTAGTCCTGCATAATCTTTGAGTGCTTCCTTGGTAAGTCGGCTTACATCCACTTTGTATACCCGAAATTCCTCTAAGCTGCTGTCCTCCAGCGGGCTTGTTGCATCTGCAGGGTAGTTGGCCAGTTTCAGATTTTTAGAGTCAAAACCAGCTGTGTTGGCAATGATGATTCCTCCTTTTTTTAGGCGAGGCAAATCAACTTTAAGTGCTGCCGCATTCATGCACACCACTACATCATACAAGTCACCTGGAGTGAAAATTTCTTTGCTGCCAAAATGCAACTGAAAGCCGGAAACTCCGGCTATGGTGCCGGCCGGGGCGCGAATTTCTGCAGGAAACTCAGGAAATGTGGAGATGTCGCGGCCAAGCAGCGCTGTGGTGTTAGTAAACTGCATGCCGGTGAGCTGCATGCCATCCCCACTATCTCCACTAAAGCGGACTACAATGCTATCGGCTTCTACAAAATCGTAAGGGTGTTTTTTAATTATCGTTTCTTCGGAAGACATATCACATGGTGTCCAGATAGAGGAGAGAAAGAATAGTAAGCCTTCAGGCCAGATGTAGTGTTGCTTTTTTGGTGAGACGTTCCTGTTCTGTTTCTACCACTAGTTCATCGGCTACACAACAGTCTACCGGACACACACTGGCACATTGTGGCGTATCGTGAAAACCCTTACACTCGGTACACTTGTCGGCAACGATGTAAAACACCTCCTCGCTCAACGGCTTTTGGCTGGCACGCGCATCAATCACGCTACCGTTCATTAAAGTGTAGGAACCGCTCACATTTGTTTTGTCGGCAATTTTCCAACTGTCTCCATTGGGGTAAATAGCACCATTCGGACATTCAGGCTCGCATGCTCCGCAATTAATACATACATCGGTAATTTTAATAGCCATTCTTTACTGCGTTTTAAGGGCGCGAAGATATGCAAATGAAGTTGGTTCCTGTGGCCTTTGTAAATAAAAAAACCATGAGTTGTGCTCATCTTTTTGCCGCAGTTTCCAACATGATTCATAAATTAGCCAAGCACTAATAGCATAATTCCCTCACTAAATTTCATTTCTATGAAAAAGATTTACCTGCTCCTGACGTCTATTTTATTGGCTTTTGTTGTTTTTGCTAAAGATGTGGACCCGAACGTGGCAAAACAAGTAGCCCTCCACTTTTACCTTCAAAATACAGACAGAGATCCTTCTTCGGTTGTGCTTCAATTGGTATACGCCAACAAAGCGGCCAACCAGGTGGGACGCGCAACCGATGGTGCGCCTGTTTATTATGTCTTTAGTGTTTCGGGGAATGCCGGCTTTGTAGTCGTGAGTGGAGATGACCTGGTGCAACCGGTATTGGCCTATAGCACAAGTGGTAGTTTTTCTGCGGAGAACATGAACCCCACCACTAGAAAATGGATGGAAGGATATGCTCAGCAGATTTTATTTGTAAAAGAAAATAGAACTGCTACTACCGAAGAAATCAATCGCCTATGGAACTGCTACATTAATAACATACCTGCGGCTGACGCCTCTCGTGGCGCACAAGCGGTAAACCCGCTCTGCCAAACGCAATGGAATCAGGCTCCTAATGAAAATGGATTATGCCCTTACAGCAATCAGTATAGTGCACGTTGCGTAACCGGTTGTGTAGCTACTGCTATGGCACAGATTCTTAAGTTTTGGAACTATCCCACACAAGGAACAGGATTTCATTCCTACAATGACCAAAACTTTGGAACCTTAAGTGCCAATTTTGGTAGCACGACTTATAACTGGGCCGGTATGCCCAATACACTTGGCGCTCCGGATAATGATGTTGCTACACTGATGTTCCACTGCGGAGTATCTGTAGATATGAATTATGGAGTAGCGCAAACCGGTGGTAGTTCAGCATATGTGGTTTCTTCACAATCGCCTATTCAGGCATGTGCAGAATATGCCTACAAAACATATTTCGGCTACGACCCGGCCAGCATGCAAGGTGTAGTAAGGCAGAATTATAGTGAATCTCAGTGGAAAGCGCTGTTAAAAGCAGAACTGGATGCAGGCAGACCCTTGCAGTATGCCGGATTTGGTAACGGTGGCGGCCATACTTGGGTGCTCGATGGTTACGATAACAATGATTTTTTTCACCAAAACTGGGGATGGGGTGGCAATAGTGATGGATTTTTCTCTATCAATAATTTAGATCCTACTTCCCTGGGTGCCGGAGGTGGAACCGGTGGATTTAATGGTGGTCAGCAGGCTGTAATAGGTATAAAGCCACTGGGCGGTGGTGGTGGCGGAGGAGGCGGAGGTGGAACTATTAACCAGGATGGTGTAGCGCTATACTCCCAAATTACGGTGAGTGCCAACCCGGTGCAAAGCGGAAGTGCCTTTGATGTGAATGTTGACATTGCCAATGCCGGGACCGCACCTTTTACTGGTGATTTTGCAGCTGCTTTGTTTACAAACGATGGGGTTTTTGTTGACTTCATTCAAGAATATGTTGGACAGACAATCAATAATGGATTTTACTCCTCGGCCACATTTAGTACAGCTCAATTGAGTCTTATACCGGGCACTTACATTTTAGGAGTATTTTACAAAAACGGCAGCAATAACTACTCGCTGATTAATCCGAGCACTTATAACAATCCGGTGTCAATCACGGTAACCGGACCACCCAACAATATTGTGATGAATGGCAATACTTCATTTTCGCCTGCCACAGTAGTGAAAAATACTGCATTCAATATTAACACTAACATGGCAAATACCGGTGCCAACCTTACGAATGGTTTTTTATCCGCAGACCTCTATGATGCCAATGGAGATTATGTGGTTAACATTGAAGAGTTTGGTGGTGTAAACATGACCAACGGCAATGCCTATAACGTTCAGTTTGTTAGCAATAGCGGGCTGAATGTTGATCCGGGCACTTATTACGTGGCTTTTTTCAGTTCGCCCGATGGGCAAAACTGGAATTTGGTTTACGGATTGAATTTTCCCAACCCGGTAAAGGTTACCATAGTGGATCAGTCAGTAAGTCCGGATGTGTATGAGAACAACAATACGGAGGGAGCCGCCTATACTTTAGCGACTAATTTCAGCGGCAATAATGCCTCCACCGGTACCCCTGGCAGCACAGTGCACGTTGGCAACGACTATGATTATTACAAAGTAAATCTTCCGAGCGGAAACAATTATTCTATTACTGCTCGCGTGCACGACAGCTACAGCAGCAGCAATGGACAGAACTACTCGAACGATGTACAGTTCAGTTATCAAATAGACAACGGAGGATTGAGCACCGCTTATGACGATGTAATGCCCGGCCCTATTTATGTGCCCGGTGGAGGAACCGTCTTATTCTTTGTATCCGATTACTTTTCCGGAACCACAGGTTCTTATCTGCTGGATTTACAGATAGTAAGGGGTGCCAATGTGGGCGTTGATGATTTGACATCCGATAACCTGACAGTATATCCCAATCCGGCAAAAGATGTTTTGTATTTGGATATGAAAGGTAAAGCAGGAAACTATACTCTCCGTTTGCTCAATGTGTCCGGGCAGCTAGTTCTGGAAGAGCAGGGTATTTCATCGGGCGGAAGAGTAGCTACCGATGTTAGCCAACTCTCAAAAGGTGTGTACACAGTGCAGTTGCATGCAGTTGGTAACGTGTACCGTTCCAAGTTAGTAGTAGAATAAAATTCAATGTAGAGGATGGGTCACACCCATCCTCTCTTTACATTAAAAACAACAACATGAAGGGTTCTATTGGTTTTTTATTGACCATGCTTGTCGCTTTTGCCGGATGTAAAAGCAAAGAGTCCGTTATATCCTATACTTCGGAGCCGGCTATTATTTATACCACTAAAGCCGATTACAGTAACAATGTAGCGGTAACACTCAATGCAGATAAAAGCGAGATTGTGGCTTACCCTGCACCTAAAGATGTGTTTTACAAAGGAAAATTGGCGAAGCCTACTGCCTTGCAAGATGGTTATTGGTTGGATAATCGTGGCATTGGACCTAACAGTGCCTTTCTTAACATCACCTACGATGAATATTCAAAACTTACTCAGGCTCCTTCACTTGCTGAATTGACAAAGATGATAGCCAACAAAGATCCATTTGTTTCAATTTATAATTTGGGAAATCGGGACCGGTTTCAAAACGAAGTGAAGGAGATAAATGCCCTGATTGCACGAGGCGCATTGAAAAAGTTTAAGCAAATAAAATAGCACTGTTTCAGGCAGTGTTATAGCGTTTCAAAATAGTCTATAATCTTCTTTTTGAGTAGCTCATCTTGTTCCTTAAGCCGGAGCGGTGGCAGTGAGGCATTTGCTTCGTAATGTGGCCAACCTTCCTGATCCGTATGCGTGTACCGATAATATCCATCTGTTGAAAATAGTTTGCAGATAGCGATGTGCATCAAGTCTTGTTTCTCTTCTTTTTCCCAGTTGTCTTTTACGATGCCTACTTCATTCATGCCTATGATATACAGCATGGCATTGATATCGGGCCTTTGTCCAAATTGTTCTTTTACACGATTCCGCACTTCGTACCATCTCAGCGCAAAACTCTTTTCTTCCTCGCTCTTATGTTCGTTTAGTAATGGCATTAGTGACTTTTAAATTTTGCTTTCGGGTTAAGTTCAAATTCATCGGCATCCTGCAAAAAGGGCAATTGCTCTCGGATAGATTTTATGTCTTGAAGTAGAATTTGTGTGGTAGAAACAAATTCTTCATCCTCCATTTGCTGGCGTACATTCCCGAGCGGGTCAATAATCGTAGAGCAACCGGAATGATATATCCCATTTCCATCGTAGCCTGTCCGGTTTACTCCCACTACAAAAGCCTGATTTTCTATAGCACGGGCTATCAGCAATTGTTTCCAGGCATATGATCTCCTTTCGGGCCAGTTAGCAACATACAGAAGCAAGTCGTAAAGGCTGTTTTTATTTCTGGACCAAACCGGAAATCTTAAATCATAGCATATTAAAGGACAGATTTTCCAGCCCTGAAGCATAACTATTATCTTTTCCTCTCCGGCCTTATATTGTTTTTCCTCTCCACTGAGTGTAAATAAGTGGCGTTTGTCGTAGGTCTTGAAATGGCCATCCGGTTGCATCCATACAAAACGATTGTAGTATGCGCCATCTTCCTTTATCATCAAGCTGCCGGCTACCACACATTTTTTTTCGTTGGCAGTTTGACACATCCATGTCACAGCAGTTACAACCAATTCTGCTGCCAAAGCTCGAGGCTGCATGC
>CAYQRR010000196.1:0-5486 GCA_964419635.1 uncultured Chitinophaga sp.
TTCTTTCTGGGCGGGGTGAATTTGTATTCAAAGATCAGGAAACTAGAGGCTAATCAAAATGAACTCGTTCGGAAGATTGCCATGGAGCAGGCGCGCAAAGGGCCTATCAAAAGTTAAAAACACAGGTCACTTTATTTCCCTGCTTGAAATTTGATTGTAAACCTTACATTCGCCACATTATTAACGTAAAATCTAAATTAATTATGAAAAAAGGAATGATGCTCACGTTGGCTGTTGGGGGCTTTTTTGCCTTCACTACCATTGGTTGTGGAGAAAAGTTCACACCGCTTACTGCCGAGCAAATTACCGCTCAGGTAGATTCACTGTACCAGGCTCAAGAGGCTGCAAAACTTGAAGAACTGCGCGCTGCTTGCCAAAGCGGATTGCAAGATCAGGTGAATGCAAAAGTGGAAGTACTAAAGGCAGAGTCACAACCGGTAGCTGCTAAATAATTCTTAACCAAATCAAAAAGTAAAACATGAAAAAGATATTATTCCTTATCACAGGCTCGGCAATTATCTTCTCTGCCTGCAACAATGCCGAAGAAGCAAAAAAGCAATCCGAAGAGCAGGCAGCTGCAATTCAATCGCAGGTGGATGCTAAACTAGCTGAGTTGAGTTCGGTGGTAGATGCAGAGTGTGCAGCTAATGTAGATTCATTAGCTACTGAAGCCTACAACGTTTGGGTAGAAGAAGAGGCGGCTGCCGCTAAAAAAGCCGGTAAGAAGCCAACAGTAAAACCTAAGCCAAAACCAGCTCCCGTTAAAGAAGAGCCTAAAAAGGATATTGGTAACAAAGTAGATGTAGGTCAGCAAGGAGGCACAAACACCAACACTAACAAAGTTGATGTAGGTCAAAAAGGCTCTGAGTCTACTAACACAAAGAAACTAAATGTAGGTCAGAAAGGTCAAAACCCTTAATCATTATTTAGTTAGAAAATTGACAGAGCCCCGCTTCGCGGGGCTTTTTTTTACTCACTCGATTATGGCTGATGAGGAAATTTCTATTTGAAGGTGGGCATTGTAAATTGCTTCTGTTGCCATCGCATGACGATAAATAAAAAGACCCCGCCTTGGCGGGGTCTTTTTTATAGAATAGAACAATATGTTTAGTTCTGAGTCCAAGTGCAGGCATCAGATGCACCACCGGCAGTTACTGTGTAAGTAACAGTTACTTTTCCAGCGTTGATTGTTGCGCTACCACTGATTTGTCCAGTTCCGAAAGTTTGGTTAGCGATAGTGATATCACCATCAGCCTGAACGGTTCCTGTGTTGTTGAACGCAGCACCATATAGGTTGTTGAAGTTTACTTTAGTTACATCGCTGGCTACGCTGGTGATGTTCACTGCGATAGTTGAGTTACCGGTAGTGCAAGACTCAGTGCCGTTGAAAGCGCCAAGATATTTTGTTCTTACTTCAGTTTTGCAATCGTCACCTTCGTAACCCAGGTCACATGTCTTAGTACAAGAGTTTACTCCTGCGATAGTGCCAACTAATGCGATGGCAACAAACGTTCTGAATACTTTTTTCATCGTTGTTTAATTTTGGTTTTAAAATTTTGTGCGGGCAAATCTAAGTGAATTTAAATAGGTTCAAAATTTGAAGTGTTAAACTAAAAGGAGCTCTGTTAACAGGCAATCAACAATCCATTTACTATTGCAGTATGGATAATTTGATGGATGAAGATGTATTGCCCGAAGGGCCCGACTCGGGAGACGATTTTGTGGAGCAAGTAACCCTTACTACCGACAAAGGGCAAACTCCGGTACGTATTGATAAATTTTTGCATAATCACCTTGGTCATCATATTAGCCGAAGTAAAATTCAACATGCTGCAAATACCGGTAGTATTGTTGTGAACGGCAAACCTGTGAAGCCCAGCTATAAAATTCGTCCGCTCGATGAGATAGAATTGTTAATTCCTCGTAGCAAAGAGAATTATGATCTGGTAGCTGAAAACATTCCTCTGGATATAATCTATGAGGATGACGATCTGGTGGTGGTCAATAAAGAGCAGAAAATGGTGGTTCATCCCGGACTTGGAAATCCCCGCGGCACACTGATTAACGCCATGTTGTATCATTTTCAAAACCTTCCGAATGGGGGGGAGCAGTTCCGGCCGGGGATGGTACACCGTATCGATAAAGGAACCAGCGGACTTTTAGTAATGGCAAAAACTGAATTTGCATTGGCACATTTAGCCAAGCAATTTTTTAATAGAACCACCGATAGAAAATATCTTGCTCTGGTATGGGGGGATGTAAATGAGCAAGAGGGAACTATAGAGGGAAACATTGGCAGGCATAGCAGAGAACGCAGACAATTTGATGTGTATCCGGATGGAGATTTTGGCAAACCAGCCATTACCCACTATAGAGTATTGGAGCGTTTGAACTATGTTACACTGGTGGAATGCGAATTGGAAACCGGCAGAACACATCAAATACGTGTGCACATGAAACACATTGGCCACACTTTATTCAATGACGAGCGGTATGGAGGGAACAGAGTTTTGAAAGGGACTATTTACAGTAAATACAAACAGTTTATAGATAATTGCTTTGATATAATGCCCCGGCAAGCTTTGCATGCTGCCACACTTGGTTTTATACACCCCACCACCGGTAAGCATATGTTTTTTGAAGCACCACTACCGGCCGATTTTACGGCCGTGTTGGAAAAGTGGCGCAAGTATTGGTCCAACCCGAACTCCATTGTGGCCGAAGAAGACTAGATTGAAAAGTGGTCGCCTTGTCCCAGTATATCTACCTTAAGGTTTGAAATGGATATAGGGGAGCCATCTTCTACTTCATGAACATTGCTCCGGGTCATACTCTTTCCGTTTACAACTAATACAATTCCGCTTCCAATAATCTCAAATTGGTTTCCTTGAGTAATCACCACTCCCGTATCTTCACTTAAACCAATACCTATTTGTGAATGATTTAAAGCTACCGTTTTCGATAAGCGAACGAAACGCCCCCGTTTATTTACATGCGAGTCTAAAATGACACCATCTATAAACCATAATCCGGTTTCTATTTTGACAACGCCCTTTAAATGTGCGTGCGCTGCATGGCCATCCGCAATCATTACACGGCTCATAGCCATGGCACCTGCGCTCGTGCCCGCAATCACAAATTTTTCTTGTTGATAGCGTTGTTTTAAAATATCAAGAAACTCCGTTTTGTAAAAAGTAGAAATGAGTTTTGCCTGATTACCACCACTGAACATCACTGCACTACACGATTTCAATCGCTCAATTATTTCTTTGCTTTCGGCATCTTTGGTTTTACGAATACGCATATGTTCTACTCTACCTCTGCCTAGTTTAGAAAATGCCTGCAGGTAGTTTCTGCTGACTTCTCCTGGAATCTGCGATGCAGTAGTGACTACTTCGATATATCCATCCTTGTCACCGGCTTCTTGTACCACCCGTTTTAATACTCCGAGCGGTTCAAAGTGTTTGTTGCGTTTATTTATTTCTCGCAATTCGCGGTCGTTACCTTTATCTTCGGCACCACCAATTGCTATTAACTTTCCCTGGATGGACATGTTGTTTCTTTATGAAATGAAGGCGCGAATATGTTAAAAGGTTTCACTGAGTTTTGAACAGTGTAACTTTTGTGTTGTGCATAACGTATATGCCTGTCCAAACTAAAATTGAAAATTATGAAACGTTTGAACTACCTCCCCATACTGGCTACTGTATTTATCATAGCCCAATCCTTTACTCCAAACCGAACCGAGGCTCCATCCGATCCACTATGCACTTCCCCAATATGTGCTCGTATCGATGGCTATCCATTTGATTTTCGTGAGCAAAATAAGTTTACCACATCATTTAATGCTAATCAGGATGCGGTAATCTTTACCTTTTATGGCAATAAAGTGAAAGATAAAAGCGGTGTGTATAACGATCAAAAAATTGAAGTAGAAATTCCACTTAAAGCGTTGGAACAGGGTAATGTTTCTACCAAAAAGGTGCATTTTGAGTTTAATAAACAGAAGTTTTTCAGTCTTCCTTCCGAAACAGATTTCTTCGTAACCGATTTGAAATGGAATGCCGACAAAACCGGGTTTTCTATCACAGCTAGTTTTGAGTCCAATGTAAAACAATCAGCATCTGTCGATGTAAATGAACCTATATTGGGGATAAAAGGGCAGTTCGAGAATATAACCGTAAACCTGCCATCGTCAGCCACGGCACAGAAATAATTCCAAATCCTATTTTGGCCTGACGGGTTACACGATTAGTGTGCCCGTTTTTTTTTGTTGTATACACTTCTTTTTATTTTTCAACAATCATAGATAGCTGATGCGCTAAATTCTATCTTCATTCCTACTCATAATATAGTTCACCGAAAACAAGCTGTTACATCATCATGAAAATACTTGAAATTAAAGTTATGAAAGGTCCCAACTATTGGAGCAATAAGCGCCATAAGTTGATAGTAATGAAACTGGATTTAGAAGATTTAGAAGAGAAGCCAACAAATAAGATTGACGGGTTTAGTGAGAGATTGGAAGCAATGTTTCCTTCCATGTTTGAACATCGCTGCAGCGAGGGGGTGGAAGGAGGTTTTTTTTCGAGAGTAAAGCACGGTACCTGGATGGGGCATGTGATTGAGCATATTGCGTTAGAAATTCAAACATTGGCGGGGATGGAATGTGGCTTTGGACGAACGCGTGAAACATCCACCCGAGGAATTTATCATGTGGTCTTCTCTTACATGGAAGAAAATGCCGGTGTTTTTGCGGCAAAAGCATCAGTGAGTATTGCAGAATCACTTATCGCAGGAACACCTCACGATTTACAGGCCGACATACAAAAGTTGCGCGAGATACGCGAGGATGAACGATTGGGACCATCTACCGGTTCTATTGTAGATGAAGCGGTAAAACGGAAAATACCATGGATTAGATTAAACCGCCATTCTTTGGTGCAATTGGGATATGGAAAAAATCAAAAACGAATCCAGGCTACTGTCGCTTCCACCACTTCAAATATTGCCGTAGAGATAGCCTGCGATAAAGAGGATACCAAAAATCTCCTGGAGGCGGCTCAGATTCCGGTACCCCGGGGGAGTGTGATTTATGATGAAGATGATTTGCAAAAGGCGATTGACAAAATTGGCTACCCTGTAATCACAAAACCATTGGATGGAAACCATGGCAAAGGGGTAACAACAAATCTTCGAAACTGGGAAGACGCTTTGCGCGGGATGGAGATTGCTAAAAAATATTCGCGAGCTGTAATTTGCGAAAAATATATTACGGGACGCGACCACCGTGTATTGGTCATTAATTACAAATTTATAGCGGCCGCATTACGAACTCCTGCTGCCGTATATGGCGATGGCGAACATCCCATTCAGCAGTTAATTGATAAAGTAAACGCTGATCCTCGTAGAGGTTATGGCCATGAAAAAGTTTTGACCGCTATAAAAGTGGATGATCAAACGATGGCTATGTTGGCGAAGAAAAA
>CAYQRR010000197.1:0-5443 GCA_964419635.1 uncultured Chitinophaga sp.
GACACAGCTGTGCTTTCTGGCCAAACTGTGCAGTTAAATGCTTCAGGCGATACCACCTATCAATTTTCCTGGAGCCCTACAAACACTGTGGACGATGCTACTATTTATAATCCGATTGCAACACCGCTTGCTGCCACTACTTATTGTGTAACAGTTACAGCATTGATTAACTGTTCGGCATCTGCCTGCATTCAAATTGATTTAGTGCTACCAGATGTTAAAGTGCCGGATGCATTTTCTCCCAATGCTGATGGGCAAAATGACTTATTCGAAATTTTCCCTATACGATATGCTCAGGTATACGCCATAAAAATTTTCAATCGGTGGGGCGAGTTGGTCTTTAAGCATTACAACAACATCCCTTGGGATGGAATGTATAAAGGCAAAATACAGCCGGCCGGGGCCTATACTTGTGTGGTAGAATTCGGTAGCCCATACAATTCCGAAAAAAGAAAACAACTTGTTAAGGAAATTATCTTGATTCGATAAAAAGCAACTACATTCTAATCTAAGAGAATGTAAGCATTTAACCGTTCACCTTAGCGTGGTCTGCCAAAAACTGTTCTAACCCGCTTTTGGTGAGTGGATGATTGAATAAATCGGTTATTGATTTTAATGGGCAGGTGGCAATATCGGCACCCGCTTCAGCACATTTAAGAATGTGTAAAGACGAACGGATAGAGGCGGCCAGTACTTCAGTTTTATATCCATGAACACGGTAAATGTGTACAATTTGTGCAATGAGTTCCATGCCATCCCAGTTGGTGTCGTCTATTCTGCCAATAAAGGGAGATACCATAGTAGCTCCTGCTTTTGCCGCCAGTAAAGCCTGCGCAGCACTGAATACCAGCGTGCAGTTAGTTTTAATGCCTTTATCTGAGAAATACTTTATTGCCTTAATTCCTTCCTTAATCATAGGAACCTTTACCACTATGTTTTTATGTAAAGCCGCTAGTTTCTCTCCTTCTTTCACCATTCCGGCAAAATCTGTGGATATTACTTCGGCACTCACCGGACCATCCACCAGGTTGCAAATGGTAACGTAATGTTTTAGCACGTTTTCTTCTCCCTTAATTCCTTCTTTAGCCATTAACGATGGGTTGGTGGTAACGCCATCCAGCACACCCAGTTCAGCAGCTTCTTTAATTTGTTCCAAGTTGGCGGTGTCAATAAAAAATTTCATGGGTTGATTTTTTAGGGCGTTTGAATGGTAGTATTAGCACGGCAAAAATCACAGATGCGCTGAACAAAAGAGCATTAAAAATCAACAGAATGTGGACTAAGAAGGGAAGTAGGTGAGAAAGAAAAAAAACGGGCAAGTTACTCATATCGCACCGCTCAACCGCCTACCTTTGCTTGGTTTCCCATCTGGAGGATTGAGCAGGAGCTGGTCGTATGAGGCTCGCCCGCGAGGCGCGAAAGTAGGAATGTTGAACAAAAAGTGAAATCTAATTGACGGCACAGTAAAAAAGAGTTAAGATAGGTGATTGGCAATTTGATACTTTTACCCCATGTCTATGATTCAACATTCAGAGCGGATTTTGCAACGTGCCAAGAGATTGGCCGAGGAGCACAGGCGATTGAAACTAAAAGTTGAAGCGCTGGAATTGGAAAAATCTGAAATGAAGAAAAAGGCCGAATTGGACGCTACGGAAATCAGTTTTTTATCAGAAAACATTAAAATAATTAAGTTAGCGCGAAATATTAGTTCCGAAAACCATGAGAATGAAAGAGTGACTGAACTGAAACGAAAAATTAACGAATACATAAAAGAGATAGATACCTGTATTGCCATGTTGAACGAAGATGATGAGTGAGATGAATGAAACAGTAAACATCCAAGTGCTGATAGCGGAAAGAAACTATCCGCTGAAGGTTTTAAAGAGTGATGAGGAGACCGTGCAGAAAGCGGTGAATCTGGTGAACGAGAAGTTGAAGGAGTACCAGACAACCTTTGCGGGAAAAGACAGACAGGATTATATGGCCATGTGCCTGTTAAATCTGGCAGTTGAAAAAATGAATCTTTACCAACTTCACGATCAGCAAAATCGTTTACTTGAGGAGAAAATGAACAGTATTGAGGATTTACTGTCCTCGGTTACTTCATAAACCACCTTACTCTACACCATCTATTATCGTTCACCCTTACAGTTTATCTCTTCAAAACGAGTATAGACTTTTTATTATTCATCATAAATCAACCTAAACATGGACAACAACATCATTATAGTTATTGCTGCAGGGGTAGCGGTGGTGGCTGCTATTATAGGTTTGTTGGTGGGACGTTCCATTACGCAGAAATCAAACAGCGAAATTGAAGCGAAAGCTGAGGAAGAGGTTAAGAAAAAAATCTCGGAGGCAAAAGCCCAAACCGATAAACTTGTAATTGATGCCAAACAGCAGGCCGACAAGTTGCTGGCAGATGCACAACGCAACGCAGAAAATGTAAAAAAGGATAAAATGCTGGAAGCCAAAGAGCATTTTATTCAATTGAAAGGCAAACATGAAATTGAAGTAGCCGAGCGCATCAAAAAAGCTACGGAAAAGGAAGCTCAGTTAAAAGCGCTACAAACAGAAACCAATTTGCGCACAGCCGAAATCTCCAAAAAGGAAAAAGAAGTGGATGTGCTGAAAGATAATCTGAATAAGCAATTGGAGTTAGTGAATACCAAAAATGAACAGCTTAAAAAGAGCCACGATATTTTTGTTTCTAAGTTGGAGCAAATCAGCGGACTCAGCAAGGATGATGCGAAGAGGGAACTGGTGGAAAGTATGACTAAAGAGGCAGAAACGGAGGCCCTCTCTTTGACCAAGACGCTTATTGATGATGCCAAGTCTAAGGCCAATAAAGAAGCGAAGAAGATTATCATCCAAACTATACAGAGAACAGCTGCAGAAAATGCTATAGAGAACACGGTATCGGTATTTAATCTGGATAGCGATGAGCAGAAAGGACAAATCATTGGGCGCGAAGGACGCAACATACGGGCATTGGAAGCTGCTACCGGCTGTGAGTTTGTAGTAGATGATACACCGGAGGCAATCATTATTTCGGGTTATGACCCCATACGAAGAGAAATTGCTCGCTTATCGTTGCAGCGTCTGGTAACCGATGGGCGAATCCACCCGGCTCGCATTGAAGAAATTGTGGCCAAAACCAAGAAACAGTTAGAAGAACACATACTTGAAATAGGGGAGCGCACTGTTATAGATATGGGTATTCAGGGGCTACATCAGGAGCTGGTTCGTTATGTAGGCAGAATGCGTTTTCGTTCGTCTTATGGACAAAACTTATTGCAGCACAGCCGCGAGGTGGCTAATTTGTGTGCTACCATGGCGGCAGAACTGGGCTTGAATCCAAAGCTGGCAAAACGTGCCGGCCTGCTGCATGATATTGGTAAAGTGCCGGATGAGGAAAGTGAATTGTCGCACGCGCTTTTAGGGGCCAAGTTGTGCGAAAAGTATGGCGAGCACCCAGCTGTAATTAATGCAGTGGGAGCCCACCACGATGAAATGGAAATGAAGTATGTGATATCCCCTATCATTCAGGCCTGTGATGCCATTTCGGGCGCTAGACCTGGAGCTCGCAGAGAAATGATGGAAGGGTATTTGCAGCGTGTAAAGGATTTGGAAACATTGGCACAGGCCTATGAGGGAGTAGAAAAAGCATATGCTATTCAGGCAGGTCGCGAGTTGCGCGTGATTGTGGAAGCCGATAAGGTAGATGACAAAAAGAGCGAGGAACTATCGTTCCTTATTTCCCAAAAAATTGAGAAGGAAATGACTTACCCTGGTCAGGTAAAGGTGACAGTTATTCGCGAAAAACGGAGCGTAAGTGTAGCCAGATAATTTTTACAGCAATTGGACAAAAGAAAAGGCGACAGATTTCTGCCGCCTTTTCTTTTTTATTGTGTTTGCAACATTTGTCATGTATCAATCGAACTTTTGGAAGGCGAAGAAAACCGCTGCTACGATAAACCCGAAACTGACCAGGTAATTCCATTTCATTTCTTCTTTTAGAAATAAAATCGCAAAAACAATAAACACACTGAGCGTAATAGCCTCCTGTGCAATTTTGAGTTGCGTAGCCGAAAATGTCCCACTCATAAACCCCATTCGGTTAGCGGGGACCATTAAGCAGTATTCAAAAAAAGCAATTCCCCAACTCACCAAAATGGCTTTCCAGAGCGGCACTTCTTTAAATCTTAAATGCCCATACCAGGCAAAAGTCATGAAAATGTTGGAGGCTATGAGGAGAAGAATGGTATTCATCATACTGTTTTTAATTCGATACTCGCGAAAAAATCTGGAGCAAAATAGATTCGTAAATGGCTGGGAAAAAATTGAATAGTTATTCCGGTGCGCATCGCCATCCTGCATCTTTTCGATTTAGGAGCTCAATGGTATTGTTGGTTTTGGTACCACAAAATTTTTCAGTTTTTGATGAAGAAGTATCTGAACACACCCATCCAAGACTTGGAGAGGTAAGTGAGTCGATATACTCGTTAAAATATGTTTCTCCCAATATGTCGCTACACACCTGAATGCTAAGTACGGTATCGGTGTGTGTATTATCGTAGCATACGCGGCACCAGTTGTTACATGTATAGCACTTTTCGCAAGATGATACGCTGAGGAGGAGGGCAGCAGTAATAAGAAGGAGTATTTTGTTTTTCATATACCGTGGGAAGCTAGTTTATTCAATCATAAATAGCATTAGAAAGGCGTTAAACTTTTTTAGTAGCATGCAATAAATAGGCCTTGAAAAAATCATCTAAATCTCCATCCAGCACCGGTTGTATGTTACCTGTTTCATATCCGGACCGGTTGTCTTTAATAAGTTTGTACGGGTGCAAAACATAGTTTCGAATTTGTGAGCCCCACTCGTTTTTCATTTTTGTTCCTTCTATTTTATCTCTGGCCTCATTTCTTTTCTGCACTTCTATTTCATAGAGCTTCGATTTGAGCATTTGCAAGGCTCTGTCGCGGTTATCGTGCTGTGAGCGGGTAATTTGACAACTTACGACAATTCCTGTAGGAATATGTTTGACACGTACTGCGGTCTCTACTTTGTTTACATTTTGTCCTCCTGCGCCACTGCTTCGGAACGTAGACCATTCCATTTCAGAAGCCGGTATAGTAATCTCAATACTGTCATCAGCCATAGGATATACAAAGACAGAAGCAAAAGAAGTATGTCTTTTTCCATTGGAGTCAAAGGGTGAAATGCGCACTAATCGGTGGACTCCGTTTTCTCCTTTTAAGTAACCGTATACAAACTCGCCATCTATTTCCAGCGATACAGATTTTATGCCAGCCACATCACCATCCGTTCTATCTACTTCGGTTACTTTAAATCCGTGTTTTTCGGCCCACATTACATACATGCGTAGCAACATGCTCGCCCAGTCGCAGCTTTCCGTTCCACCCGCACCGGCATTTA
>CAYQRR010000198.1:0-597 GCA_964419635.1 uncultured Chitinophaga sp.
ACGCACGACTCACCGTTTTACTTTTTGCCTGCTGCCTCCATGCCGGAGCGCAAACCATTACCCAAACCGTAAGGGGCGTGGTGGTAGATAAAGAATCTGCTGCTCCGCTCGAAGGTGTTACCGTAGTGGCACTTAAAGATTCTACTCTGCTTACGGGTGCTACCACCGATGCCTCGGGTAGTTTTAGATTAGAGAAAATACCCGTGGGGCGGGTGAACGTTTCGGTCTCATTCGTGGGATACAAAAAGATATTTATCCCCAATATACTTGTGAGTTCCGCTAAAGAAATTGTGTTGGCCATTGAAGTGGAAAGCAGCGTGGAAACGATGAAGGAGGTAGTGATAAGTGGTGCCAGAAGAGGCGAAACAATCAATGAAATGGCGGTGCTGAGCGCTCGGGCATTTACGGTAGAAGAAACGGAACGATATGCCGGTTCCCGGGCAGACCCATCACGCATGGCTTCTAATTTTGCCGGAGTCAGTGGTACCGATGATTCGCGCAACGATATTGTAATTCGGGGTAATTCCCCTTTTGGGGTGCTATACCGGGTTGATAATATAGTAGTGCCTAATCCCAATCACTTTGCGGTGGCAGGAG
>CAYQRR010000198.1:607-5436 GCA_964419635.1 uncultured Chitinophaga sp.
CCGGTGGTAGTGTGGGCATTTTGAATAACCGCATGTTAAGCAATAGTGATTTTTTGACCGGTGCTTTTCCTGCGGAGTATGGTAATGCGCTGGCCGGAGTGTTTGACATACGCCTCAAAAACGGTAATAACGAGCGCCATGAATACACTGCACAATTGGGTTTGTTTGGAGCAGAGATTTTTGGCGAAGGACCTATCAGCAAAAAGAACAAGAGCTCTTATATTTTTAACTACCGATATGCCACTTTAGAAGCCCTGGTAAAACTGGGAATAGATATTGGCACCACTGCTATTCCTTATTATCAGGACTTGCAGTTCAAGCTCAACTTCCCGTTCAAGAATGGCGATAACCTCTCGGTCTTTGGTTTAGGTGGTTATTCCTACATCAACTTTATTACCAGCACGCGCAAAAAGCCCGAAGCACGCGACATTTACGCCAGCAAAGACCAGGACGAGTATTTCAGAGCAGGCTTGGGTATGATGGGGCTTACGTATACCCATCGCGTAAACGATAAATCATATTCTAAAACCAGTTTCGCTATCAGCACACAATACAATCGCAATCATTTCGACCGTATTATTCGCCATGTAGATACCCTGACCGAGAGTTTTGTGCTGGATAGCATTTACCCCAAACAGGATTATTTCTTTGTAAATACCCGCTATACGCTTAGCTATATGCGCAATACCAAAATAAATACTCGCAGCAGTATCCGCTATGGCATAGTTACCGAAATGATTCAACCGCTCTTTATTGATAGCAACCTTTTGGAGCCCAGGTTTAATACCGGCCTGGCTGATTTTTACTGGAAAAAGCGATTGAACATCAACAGCGGAATTCATCTCTTATTTCAACCTTACTTTCAGTGGAAGCATGCCATCACCAAAGACCTGACCACGGTGGTTGGCTTGCATGCACAATATTTTACGCTCAACCATTCCTTTAGCATAGAGCCTAGGATTTCGTTCCGCTGGCAGTTTCGCCCCAACCAGAGTCTGGCATTTGGCACCGGACTTCACTCACAGATGCTGCCCATGTATCAGTATTTTGTGCAAGACCAGGCCGGTCGCCAATACAACAAGAATCTGGATTTTATGCGGAGCTTCCATGTTGTGCTGGGCTATGATGTTTTTTTCAAAAAAGACGTACGCATCAAGGTGGAAGCCTACTATCAACAACTCTGGAGTTTGCCGGTAGATACCATTAGCTCCAGCTACAACATGCTGAACGAAGGCAGCGGGTTTGACCGGTTTTTCCCTTCGCGGCTTTCCAGCAGCGGGTTGGGACGAAACATGGGGTTGGAACTCACCATCGAAAAGTTCTTTACCAAGAATTGGTTTTTTATGTTCAGCGGCTCTGTGTTTGATTCTAAGTTGCAAGGCAGCAATGGCCGCTATTACAACAGCGACTTCAATGGTAACTATGTGCTGAATGCTTTAGGCACCAAAGAATTTAAGTGGGAGAACAAAAAAGGTAAGAACAAAAGGCAGAACACCATTGGGCTGGGTGGCAAAATTACCTTTGGTGGCGGACAGCGATACACGCCTTACGACACCACCCTATCCCAGCAATATGAAGATGCTGTGGTGGTCGATTCGCTGCGAAACTTCCATCAGTTTAAACCTTACTTCCGGTTTGATGTAAAGCTGAACTATCGTTGCAATACCAAACGGTTTACTCACGAAGTAGGCATAGACCTGGTGAATGTGGCACAGTACAAAAACATTCTGCGTATACAATACGTGAGCCCACAGGAGCCTGCCCGCGAGGTGTATCAGATTGGCTTTTTACCCATCTTTTATTATCGGTTAGATTTCTGGCTGGGGAAACCACAGCCGTAAATAAGCACGGTTGTATAAAACTATTTTGATCTCCAATCTTCGCAGTTTTATATTCGCGCCATGACCGAAAAAATTCTGATTCTTGACTTTGGTTCGCAGTATACGCAATTGATTGCCCGAAGAGTTCGCGA
Source organism: uncultured Chitinophaga sp. (assembly GCA_964419635.1). Classification (GTDB taxonomy): domain Bacteria; phylum Bacteroidota; class Bacteroidia; order Chitinophagales; family LD1; genus Bog-950. The sequence goes on from CAYQRR010000198.1 coordinate 2,580, forward strand.
GTGCGAAGTGTATTGCGAAATCGTTCCCTACAACAAACTTCCCGAGCTCACCAGCGATATTAAGGGCATCATCTTATCCGGTTCGCCCAGCAGCGTGCGCGATAAAGACGCTCCGGATGTGGATGTAGAAAAACTACTGGCGGCACGGCCGGTGTTAGCGGTGTGCTATGGCGCGCAGTTGATGGCGGTGAAGTTTGGCGGAAATGTGGAGAAGAGCCACGTGCGCGAATATGGCCGAGCCAATCTGGAGATTGTGAACCACGAAGATGCATTGTTGAAGAACGTAGAGAACCACTGCCAGGTGTGGATGAGCCACAGCGATACCATCAAAAGTTTGGGCAGTGGCTTTGAACTGATAGCCTCCAGCGAAACCGTGGAGTATGCGGCCTATCGTTCCAGGAGTGGTGCCTATGCTCACTCGGCCTATGCGCTTCAGTTTCACCCGGAAGTGTATCATAGTACCGAGGGAAAAAAGATAATCAGCAATTTTCTGTTTGATGTGTGCGGATGCGCGCATAAATGGACGCCTGCTTCATTTGTAGAGGAATCGGTGAAGAGCCTGCGGGCGCAAATTGGCGATGAAAAAGTAATTCTTGGACTGAGTGGTGGAGTAGACTCTTCGGTGGCGGCATTACTCCTGGAGGAAGCCATTGGCGACAATCTGCTTTGCATTTTTGTCGATAACGGATTATTGCGCAAAAACGAGTTTGAAACCGTATTGCACCAATACGAAGAGATGGGCCTCAATGTGCAGGGCGTTCGGGCCGGTCAGCGTTTTTTGAAAGAACTGAGTGGCGTATCGGACCCTGAACAAAAGCGAAAAATTATCGGTCGTGTTTTTATAGAGGTATTTGAACACGAATCGCACAAGCACCCCGAGGTGAAGTGGCTGGCACAAGGCACCATTTATCCGGATGTGATCGAAAGCGTGTCGGTGAAAGGTCCCTCGGCTACCATCAAGAGCCATCACAACGTGGGAGGGCTGCCCGATATTCTCAAGCTGAAAATAGTGGAGCCATTGCGCTACCTGTTTAAAGATGAAGTGCGCAAAGCCGGCAAAGAATTGGGCTTGGTGCCCGATATTCTATATCGCCATCCGTTCCCCGGGCCGGGTTTAGCGGTTCGCATTCTGGGGGATATCACACCCGAGAAAGTGCACATCCTGCAGGAAGCCGATTTTATCTACACGGAGAATTTGAAAAAATTTGGTCTCTACAATGAAGTGTGGCAGGCGGGGGCTATTCTTACTCCACTTAAAACGGTGGGTGTGATGGGCGATGAAAGAACCTACGAACATGTGCTGGCTCTGCGGGCGGTGAATAGTACTGATGGTATGACAGCCGACTGGAGCCACCTTCCGCATGAGTTTTTGGCTAAAGTATCGAACGACATCATCAATAATGTGAAAGGCGTAAACCGGGTGGTATACGATATCAGCTCTAAACCACCGGCCACCATCGAGTGGGAGTAATGGCATAATCCTTGATTACTGTGACCCAGAACTACTGTTTCATGAAGAAATTTTGTTGGCTCCTTTTGTTGGTTGTATCGTTTTCCTCTGCCAAAATTTGGGCACAGGATTCCTTACCTGCATTTAATATCGCCCTGATACTTCCCTTTCAGGCGCAGTCGGGGGTGGATATGCTGGAGATGTTTGAAACCAGCCGCGATGTTACTTTCAAAAACAAAATCAGACTGCATCCCGATGCCGAGGTTTCTTTGAATTACTATTTGGGAACGCTGCAGGCCTTGCGGCACGATACCACCCCCAAAGTAAAACTGTTTGTCTACGACTGTGGCAACAATGACTCCATTACGGCCCTTGTTTTAAAAAAGCCCGAGCTCAAAAGGATGGATGCCATTATTGGTGCGGTTTCCACTTCCAATGCCCGTCAGGTGGCCGACTTTTGCAAGCAATACAAGATACCGAACATTCAACCTTTTTCTCCTTCTAAATCGCTGACCATCGATAACCCCTACCACCTGAAACTGGCACCAGCTATTGATGCGCATGTAGATGCTATGTTTAATTCCATAGTAGATTCTTTTGCCGGGGGCAATATCATTTTATACACACCTGCTATCGAGAAATCGCTGAGTGTGGCGCAGCGCTTTGATTCGCTCTTTAAAGACTACAATAAAACGGCCACAAATAAGTTTACCGTGTCTTTGCTGAATACAAAAGACATGCTGGTGAACGGCAAAAAAACAACCGCCTCCGAGTTGCTGCGCAGCGGCAAGCCCAACATCTGGGTTATTACTGCTTTTGATGAATCGTTTGTGAATGGCAATCTGCGCGTGCTGCACAGCCAGCGCAGCGACTACCGCATTGTGGTGTATGGCATGCCTACCTGGCTGGGAGGCGACATCCTTCGCTTGGATTATATCAACGATTACAACACCCGCATCACCGACCCTTTTTATGCCGACACGGCCAATGCCATGGCTACTGCTTTTGCAGCCGAGTATCTGGCTGAGCAGGAGCAGATGCCCGATAAGTATGCCTATCTGGGTTTTGATGTTACTCGTTTTCTATTGCAAAACCTGGTGAGCAACGGTCGAGGGTTTTTGAGCTCGCTGGCTACGCAGCGCTACAAAGGAACGGGCTACATCTTCGACATTGCCAAGAATAAATTACCCGCTCTTCCACCGGCCGATGCGGAGCTTAATTATCTGGAGAACCGGCACGTAAACGTGTTCAGGGTGAGCGAGTATCGCTTGCTGAAGTAGTGATTCCCTCGCTGAACCATCGTTTATTTTCTGCATTATAAAATATTGCAGCGAGACACTCGTTGATGATAGCTGCATCGCTATATTTATCGCAAAAAATGCTATGAAAGCAAATCACCTGCGTGTA
>CAYQRR010000199.1:0-5433 GCA_964419635.1 uncultured Chitinophaga sp.
TTCGCATATCATACACCAGTTAGGCACAAGAAAACATAACCCATTTATTGCTGTTAACTGCGGTGCAATTCCGGAAGGCACGATTGACTCCGAACTCTTTGGGCACGAAAAGGGCTCTTTTACCGGAGCTAGTGATGCGCGTAAGGGATATTTTGAGACTGTATCGGGAGGCACTATTTTTTTAGATGAAGTAGGAGAACTTCCGCTGGGGACACAAGCCCGTTTACTGCGCGTGTTGGAAACAGGTGAATACATCAAAGTAGGCTCCAGCAAAGTGCAAAAAACAGACGTACGAGTAATTACAGCAACCAACGTTAATTTACAAGAGGCTGTACGTAATGGACGCTTTCGCGAGGATTTGTATTATCGGTTATCTACCGTTCCCATTTTTATTCCGGCTCTGCGCGAACGGGGAGAAGATATCTATTTTCTGTTTCGCAAATTCTCAACCGACTTCTCAGAGAAGAATAAAATACCGGCTGTTAAACTGGCTGAGGATGCCAAAAAGCTGATTTTGGGATATTCTTGGCCTGGTAATGTGAGACAGTTAAAAAATGTGGCCGAACAAGTTTCCATTTTGGCGGTTGACCAAAATGTGACAGCAGATGAACTTGCCAAAATTGTTCCGGATATTACCGATAACCGTTTGCCCGCACTGGCCGAGGCAAGATATGAAAGCGGTGGCGGAAGCAGTTTTACAGAACGAGAAATACTTTACAAGCTGATTTTTGATGTTAAGAAAGATCTCAACGATCTAAAGCAGTTTGTATTTGATATCACCAAGCATCAGGTTCAAGTGGTACCGGGTTTTCAGCACGCGCCCTCCACATTATTGGAAAGACAACAGGAAACTCCTGTTATTCTATCGGGCACAACGCAAAGCCAGCCCATTGTGTTGGAGAAAAGCAACTTCGACAAACACGAAACGGTAGATGAAAGCCTATCGTTGGCAGATATGGAACGCGACTTGATTTTAAAGGCACTTAAAAAGTATAAAAACAGGCGCAAAAATGCTGCTGCCGATTTAGGCATCTCTGAGCGAACACTCTACAGAAAAATTAAGGAATATGATATTGATGCTTAAGCATCCTTTCTATTAATCCTTATCTTTCTTGAAGGGCCGGATAATTAGCCGAATGTTACGATCATAGTTGATATAGTTCCATAACCAGTTGACAAAAACCACTATCTTGTTTCTGAATCCAACCAGTAGCATCAGGTGAAGTGCCATCCAGGTAAACCAACCTAAAAATCCACCAAATTTTAGTTTGCCGGCTTCAACTACGGCTTTGTTACGACCCACGGTTGCCATCACACCTTTGTCGTGATATACGAATTTCACGAGTTCTTTGCACTGCTGAATCCGAACAATATTTTCGGCTAATAAAGAGGCCTGCTGTATGGCTACGGGTGCTATCTGCGGGTGTCCATTTTCAAAATTTGGTTGACACATCATGGCTACATCTCCAATGGCATAAATATTCTTCGTTGATGCTACTGTGTTGTATTCATCTACCATGATTCGCCCACGAGGAGTAATGGATTCGGGTGGCAAACCAGCAATTGGCACACCTCGAATTCCTGCAGCCCATATTAGGTTAGCGGTTTGTAGTAGTTTTCCGTCCCGAGTCTGCATTTGTTTACCATCGAAATTAGCAACACCAGTTTTTAACCATAACTCACAACCTAAATCTTCCAGATATTTCTTGGCTTTTCGCTGGTTTATTTCGCTCATAGCGCCCAGCAATTCTGCACTATTTTCTACCAGTATTACCCGCATTTTTCGTAAGTCAAGTTCCGGGTAATCGTTAGGTAACACATGCTTCTTCAACTCACACAAAGCACCGGCCAGTTCTACACCTGTTGGTCCGCCTCCTACTACAACAAAAGTCATTAAAGCTTCCTGCTGCTTTATATCAGCAGTCAATAATGCCTCCTCTAAATTTTGAAGTATCCGGCTGCGCAGATTGAGTGCTTCAGTTACACTCTTCATAGGCATTGCGTGGATTTCAAAATCCGGATGACCAAAAAAATTAGTAGTGCTCCCTGTAGCTACCACCAGATAATCGTAATATAAAGAGCCAATACTTGTTGCAACAACACTGTCTGCCTCATTAACTCCGATTACTTCGCACCACCTGAAATGGAAGTTTTTTTGATGCTTAAATATTTTGCGAATAGGATAAGCGATACTATCCGCCTCTAAACCAGCAGTGGCTACCTGATATAAAAGAGGTTGAAAGGTATGATAGTTGTTCTTATCCAACATAACGACCTGCACATTTGCATTACAAAGGCGTGATGCCAACTGTAACCCACCAAATCCACATCCAACGATTACTACACGAGGGATTTTCACTTCAGGTATATTCATGATGTATGTTTGATATGTTAGCTGTATGCCCAAGATTTATGGGGCAATTCATAAAAAAGCCCGCCTTACAATTTGCAGTGCGGGCTACTATGGATTTTCTATATCTCTAAATCAAAATGACAGATCTTCATCTATGTCTTTGCCAGGTTCGCGCTCGCGCACATAATCTTCCAGCGAGCCTATCTGCCCTTTAATCAAGTCCAGCGCATCAAAAATCTTTTTGAAGTCTTCCTGAAATATAAGAACGCTGTGGCGAATAAACTGACCATCATTCTTTCGGCTCTCTGTAATTTTCAAGATTTTACTTCCTCTCTGGTCTTCCTTTAAATCCAAAAAATAGGTCCTTTTACCTGCGGATACTTTCTCTGTGTGTAGAACTTTGTCTTCTTGCATTGCATTTCTATTTTGCGACCAAAGTAAAACTTTCTTGAAGTAGAAAAAAATGACAACACAAAAGAAAATAATGCTGCTTGGCAGTGGTGAACTCGGAAAAGAGTTTGTGATTGCCGCTAAAAGACTGGGACAGTTTGTAATTGCCGTTGACTCCTATGCAAATGCACCTGCACAGCAGGTCGCTGATGGTTATGAGGTAATCAACATGCTGGACGGACAATCACTGGATGCTATTGTGGCTACTCACCAGCCCGATATTATTGTGCCCGAAATAGAGGCTATACGAACCGAACGTTTTTACGAATATGAGAAGCAAGGCATCCAGGTAGTACCGTCTGCCCGAGCTGCCAACTTTACCATGAACCGAAAAGCTATTCGCGATTTAGCTGCAAAGGAACTTGGGTTACGAACTGCTGCTTACAGATATGCAACTTCACTGGAGGAGTTAAAAAAAGCTGTCAAAGAAATCGGTATACCTTGTGTAGTGAAGCCACTTATGAGTTCAAGCGGGAAAGGACAATCCACCATTAAGTCGGAGGAGGAAATAGAACATGCCTGGAAGTATTCACAAGCCGGAAAGCGGGGCGATATAGCAGAGGTAATTGTGGAAGCTTTTGTAAAGTTTCATACTGAAATTACTTTGCTCACAGTGACACAAAAAAACGGTCCTACACTTTTTTGCCCACCGATTGGCCACCGTCAGGAACGGGGTGACTATCAGGAAAGCTGGCAACCTTGCGCCATGAGTCCGGAGCATTTGGAAGAGGCTCAACATATTGCAGGCAAAGTAACTCAAGCGTTAAGCGGTGCCGGATTGTGGGGTGTTGAATTTTTTCTGGCTGATGAAGGGGTTTACTTTTCTGAACTCTCCCCACGACCTCACGACACCGGTATGGTAACCTTGGCAGGCACTCAAAATCTTTCTGAGTTTGAATTACACGCGCGTGCCGTTTTAGGCTTACCGATACCATGCATTGAACTACAAAAGATTGGTGCTAGTGCGGTGGTATTGGCAACCGAAGAAAGTACCATCAATCAAACAATACAATACAGTGGTGTGGAACTGGCTTTGCAAGATGCCGGCACCGATGTGCGCATTTTCGGGAAGCCAACGACCCGCCCTTACAGGCGAATGGCGGTTACGCTAGCTTATGATCAAATAGGAGGAGATGTAAATGCAGTAATAGAAAAGGCCATTTACAACGCAAAAAAAATCGCAATCAGCATCTTATAAAACCACTGAATTTTGAAATCGCTCTTCATTTTCCCTTTACTTTTTTTTATCCACTTGTTGACTGCACAAAACCAACGAATGGTGTACGATGTTGTGCTATTCGGAAAAAAAATCGGATCTACGGTAGTGGAGAAAACAGCAGATAACAACGGTGACATCCACTATAAGTTAAACAGTTCATCGGAGGCGAATGTGCTGTTTACCAAAAAGACATCCTCTATGAATTTGACGGCCACGTACTCCGACAACAAACTGAAATCGTCCTATGTAAAAAACATGAAAGATGGAGTGACAGAAATTGTGACGGTAGCGTATAAGGAAACAAAATATATCATTACCAAAGGCAGTGAAACGTTTCAATACACCAAGCCCATTGACTTCTCTAGTGTGTTACTTTATTTCACTGAACCTAAAACGAGGAGCAGCATATTTTCGGAAAGGCTTGGGGAATTTTGCCGGTTTGTAAAAACAGCTGAAGGCAGATACGAGTGCAAACTGGAAAACGGAGTAAATAATATCTACAACTATGAGAACGGGATCTTGACAGAACTGGAAATGAGTAAAGGTGCCAGTGTATTTTTAAAGCTGGTCAGGTAGAGATTCACTTGCGTTTGTTCAACTCATCGCGAATACGAGCTGCCAACTCATAGTCCTCGTCATCCAAAGCTGCTTTCAAATGTACATTGAGCTCTGCCGGAGTCATCTCTGTATAGTTGGAAGTCAAATCCGATGGCGCTGTTAACTCTGCTATTTTACTTTCTTCATCGGCAGTTACAGCTTCCTCCTCGTTAGGATCCGCCTCCACTCCTGCTTCCTGCAAAATACTCTCCTCCACATATATCGGGCAGTCAAACCGAACCGCTAATGCTAAAGCATCGCTGGTTCTCGAATCTATTTCGTAATAACCTTCTTCGCGTTTACAAACCAGGTTACAATAAAAGACTCCATCCTGCAATTTGCTGATATAGATATATTCCAGCTGCACCTCAAAGGTATCACAAAGTGTTTTCATGAGGTCGTGTGTAAGCGGACGAGAAGGCTTCATATTATCCAATGCTACAGCTATTGCTTGTGCCTCAAAACCACCGATTACAATTGGCAACCTGCGAGTGCCGCCAATTTCACCCAACACTACCGCAAATGAGTGTGACTGAGTAACGCTATGCGACAGTGCAATAATTTCCAACTCTATCTTTTTCATGCCTTTTGTAGAAGCGCGATATGTATAGTGAATTTTGAGAAATAAAAACTAGCGCAAATAACGATTGAAGTAGGTAAGCAAAACATCATCTGTATGCGATTTGAATAATTGCATCTTCATGTATATCCCGTCAAAAAACTTTCCGGGTTTTCATGGTTGTAAAAAAATAATACCGAAAAATTATTTTAGACACGTATTTAGTCTCCTTAAAATAAAATCAAGTATGAAACT
>CAYQRR010000200.1:0-5430 GCA_964419635.1 uncultured Chitinophaga sp.
AATATTTGTATTACCCGGATTTGGGGTAGCCGGCATATCGGGCATTGTGCTTATTATATTAGGGTTAACGCTCGCGCTGGTCAGAAACATCAACTTCGACTTTAGTTTTGTACCCGGTTCTGCGCTTGCTTATTCTTTTTTGATGGTGACCCTGGCAATGGCGGCACCGCTTATTTTTATACTTGTCTTCGGGCAGCAAATTTTCGCATCATCTGTATTCAAAAAGATGAGTGATGTAGCCGAAATGAATCATGAGGCCGGTTTCTCAATTAAAGACCAAAAACTAGAAACACTACTAGGCTTGGTTGCTACCAGTGTAACTGACCTGAGGCCTTCCGGCAAAATTGAATTGAACGGTGAACGCTATGAAGCAATTACCGATGATGGATTCATCACCAAAAACAGCCCTGTAAAAATTACCGGCATTCGGCTCAATTATCTGATAGTGGAGGCTGCTTAATAGTAAATTACGAAACCGATGGTAGGTAATACCGTCCGGCTACCGGTTTCCACCAACGTATATTGAAAGCGGGAAGGATCGTTGCTATCTGCCACAGGCGTTACACCATCGGCACCATATACGGGCACAAAAGAAGGCGGAGAAGGTGCTTTGGCTGCGTATACGTTTTGCACATCTACAAACAACTCAAAACTCCAGCGTTTAAAGTACCACTTTTTCGTAACCCGTATATCAAGTGAATGAAACCAGGCCGCACGCGCAGAGTTGATGTTATTATAATCGGGAATGCCGGGTGCTGAGGGGTTGAATCTGGAATATAAGGTAGAAGCAGCAAGATCAAACGGTGTAAAGGGCGAGCCGCCTTGCACCCGCATGCGCGCACCCAACTCCCAGTTTTTCTTGAACTTTTTTCCGGCAGTGAGGCTTATGATGTGACGGGTGTCCCAACTGCTGCTTACGTAGTTCTGTGTAGCATCCTGAAACTGACTCCAGAACAAAGTATAACTCAATATACCATAGAATCCTTTGAACAATTTCTGCTCGTAGAGTACTTCCATGCCATAAGTTCTGCCCTCGCTGGTGCTACGTGCCGGTCCATTGCCCACAACGCCAAAGCCCGCTCCCTGATTAGCAAGCGAAATGTTATTGTCTAACATGAATGGCACGTTGTAGTACCTTTTCAGGAAGCCCTCCACCGAGATACGGCTATTGATGGGTGTTGTGTATTCAATACCGGCAACAGCATGCACATTGCGCATGTAAGTAAGTCGGTCTATGTTGGCAAATGAATCGGTGGAATCTTCGTAGCCCAGCAAAGTATAGGCTGGAAGTTGGTGGTAGTATCCGGCATTCATGTTCACCCGCAAATTCTCGGTTACGTTGACGGATAGCGATAGCCGGGGCGATACTTGATTCCAAACTTGCAGCATGCTTTTGTTGTAGTTGTTTCCATCTACTCGCATTCCTAAAGATACGGTTACACGGTTATCAAACATGGAGTTGCTCACGTTACCGAATGCACCAAATTTATGGAGCATGTATTTGGAGCTAAACTCCACTCGTGTTAGGCCATTATCTACAAATCTTGAATCTATAAAAGAAGACAGGTTGGTGTAGCGCGCCAATTCATAGTTTACGCCTACGTTGTAGCGCCAATTTTTCTTGCGCCCGGTATATTCTACCCGCAACTTATTCTCGGCTTCCGTGCTTTTATACTCTGTGACTTTGGGTAAGCTTTTATCATTGTTTACCCATTTATTAAAACTATTGATAAGCATATTCCTACTCAAAAAAACCTGTAGGTAGCTATTCTCAAAATAGTGCGTGTATTTGCCTCCCAGCATATAGGAAATCTGATCTTGCTCCGGTAAAACATTCAATAAGTATCGTTGCCCATCATTGGGATTTTTGAGTTTAGTGTTTAACCGGTTGATATCATAGGCCGATAGCGAGATAAACACCAACTCATCTTTGTCGGTAACCTTCCATTTAATTTTGGCCTGAGCATCGCTGTAGGTAGGCAAAAATGGCAACTTGAGCGCAGTGAATAAAAATTGGAGATACGAATAACGAACACTGGCCAGCATGGTAGCCGTTTTCTTTTTATTCAGCGGGCTTTCCATGGACGCAGAAATCTCACTGGCACCTATAGTGAAAGTGCCACCCCAACGATCATCGCGGCCCTCCCGCATCTTGATGTCCATCACCGAGGAAAGTGAATTGCCCCGGTTTGCTGGAAAAGCAGATGAATAAAAGTTTACCTCGCGGATGAAATCTACATTGATTAAGCCGGTGGGGCCACCACTGGCACCTTGTGTGGCAAAGTGATTGATGTTCGGGATTTCGATTCCATCGAGGTAAAAACGGTTCTCGGAGGGAGAGCCTCCTCGAATCAGAATATCGTTTCTGAACCCTGATGAGAATCCCACCCCGGGCAGCGATTGTATAACGCGTGATATATCGCGGTTGCCCCCTGGATAACGCTGAATCTCATTCGTTCCGATTGTTCTGACACTTACCGGGCTTTCTTCATTCTTTACAAACGGATTGGCTTTAATTTCCACTTCAGCCAGTTCGGTAGATGCCGGAGATATTTCTGTAACTATCACAGCGGGTTTGCCTTTGGTAATTTCAATTTCAAAAACAGTTTTGGACTGATAACCAATAGAGGATATTTTGATATTGTAAGTGCCGGGTGGTATGTCTTTGACTTCTACTTGACCTTTCTCATCCGTCACACCACCCAGAGTAGTTCCCTCTATCAATACATTGGCAAACTCTATGGGAGCATTACTGCCTGATTCCAATACACTGGACTTAAGAATGCCACCGGTTTGTGCCGCAGAAAAATGCGTTAGCAAAGTAACCAACAACAAAACATAAAAGCTACGATTCATTTCAAAGGGGTTTTAATGACTGCTTTTAAACAGACAATACTTTTAAAAGTTCATTTCCTTCCCTCTTAATTGAGATACCAGATAGCTGCATTTAAAATAGCAGCAAAATTTACCCAGGCCAGATATGGTATTTGCAAATACGCAGCGGTGTGATTTATCTTTCTGAAAACAATAATCATAAACAAGATACTACACCACAACAAGGAAATTTCAACCAGTGCCCAGGCCGGACTTTCCAGACTAAAGAAGATGATACTCCACCAAAAGTTCAAGGTTAACTGAAGAAGAAAAACAAGAATTGCCGTTCTTTTTCTAGATGTATTTTCCGATTGAAGAATCAAAAAAAGTGAAATCCCCATGAGCAGATACAGTACTGTCCACACCGGACCAAACACCCAGTTGGGCGGATTGAAGGAGGGTTTGTTGATGGTAAGATACCAATCGCTCAAACTGGATGCTGTTACAAAACCAGAAGTACCTCCAATGAGCATCGGCAAACTGATACAAAGTATGAGTTGTATAATTTTCTTAAAATTCATAGGGATAAGTGACAGCGATTATGGAATCGAAAATAATAACTAGTCTGCAACATAAACAAGAACACCATGAAATTTTACTGTTCACACAAAAGATTTCGCTCCTTTAAAAAGATACTTCCATTCATCGGTTTTCTAATCTTGCAGTTAAGCTTAAAAGCACAGCTAAATTGCAAAACCAACCTGAATGGTGAACAGAGCACAACCTCCTGCTTTCACACGAATGGAAAGCTTTCTACCCTGACTAAAAAAATATCCTCCAGCCCACACTGGTATTTGGTTAAGATCTACAACAGTCTTGGGCAAGAGTTGTATAGCCGAGAATATGGTCAGAAATGGGGCAGCAGTGGAGTGAATTTGAACTACCATAACAATGGACAAGTAAAAAGCGTGCAATACACCATGCAGCCCGATGGTGGAATTCAACGCACTGATGTGACCATTTTTTACACAGAAAACGGAGCGTTTGAAAGAGAAGAAGACCGGAGTTGGGGAAGAAATGGAATGCCGGAAATTACAGTGCCGCAGGAATGGCCCCTAAAATCACCGGTCGTGAGCCCAAAGGAGAAAACCCCTGCCTTGGTTGAGTGTGCGCCCGTACAAATGCCCTTCGATTTCTATATCATTAACTATACCAGCAACACACTTACGATTACTGCATATAACCAACAAAATTATGGTCAACGTATTTCCAGAACTGTGTATGCGGGAGACTCGGTTTTGGTAGAAACTTATTACGCAAAGCCGGAATCACCCAGCCCTTTAAACTTTTACAAAGTAGAAATCAAAAACAAACCGAAGCGCGGTTTTTTCTTTCAGATAAAAGAGACAGGAGCAAGGACCGAAAACAAGCAATACATCTGCGTTTCATTGAAGCGGGTGCGAAAATGAGCGAGCAATCACTCCTGCTACTTTTCGTGCTCCGCTTTCGTTAAAGTGGCAGTCGTCATAGAATACGGAAGTATCTTTAGGCAAAAGCGAGGCGACATCTAAACAAGTAACATTCATTTTATTATGGCAGAAAGCTAAAAGACGTCTGTTGTATAGTTGAAGGGCCGTATCCAGGACAGCAGCAGAATAATAAGGCTGATGGATTTTATGCTGATAATCTCCAATACCTCCCATCCATAACAAACCATTTTCATAATCGTTGAGGGAAGCTTTATACAAAGAGGCCTGCGTAACAAAACAAAGATTAATCTTTTGACGCTCCGCCTCTGTATAAATCAAATTCAGCATTTGCTCCCATTCATCTAATGCTGAATTCAAATCCGGCAATCGGTTTATGTATTCTGAAGCTACTTTTCGGTTGGCGCGCCAGTTTGCCATTACTGCTCCATGGTCATCTTGCACTTGCTCCCAAGGAACAGCACGAGCCATATGAAATAGTCTTTGAAATAAGTGAAACAATTCAAGATTTCGCCACCAGGTTTTGGATTCCGTGCGGGTTAAGAAAATTGCACGCACGATAGAATCTTCCGTTTGCCGGGTAAATTGAAAACCTGCATTGTACAATGTATCTCGGCTCAATCGTTTCAACATATCGTTTATACCAACCATTAAAATCACTGTATTTATCTTTGGCAACTGTGGCACGTAATACTTCAGTTGTATATAATGTTCGGCTGTAGTGCAACCACTTTTGCCAATGCTTCCTACCTGATAATTACCGCTATCAAATTCATTCAGCGAATCTTCCAACAGATGTGGCCAGGCCTCCAGATTATCCAGATAGAGGCATTCAGTAGTGCTACCGCCCAGGCACAAATAACGTTTACCGTCTCCTTTAAAATCTGCTCCGCGAAAACCGGATGAATTAATAGAAAACTGACTAGCTCCATATACTCCACAGAATATGGTGGAATCGGGATAAAATGTATGCTGTAGGTTTGGCTGCCAAACATAGTACTTGTCAGTGTTGTTAGAAAACAAGCGGAGCAAACACTCTGCTATCAAAAAAGAAAGCAGCACTGAAACTAATATCAGTGCTGCTTTTTGTATCGCTTTTCGTCCGTTGAAAGTGGAAAGTATCATTTGC